>JAUUYV010000075.1 GCA_030590275.1 Porticoccaceae bacterium | reverse complement strand
CGCTCTATATCCATAGAGTCAAGGACCTGATCCGCCATCTCCCGATCAGCAAGACCACCGCAGATTTGTATAAAACTATCGTCTAAGGTCGACTTTCCATGATCGATATGAGCAATGATTGAAAATTTTCGGATGTGGGAGAGGTTATACACGTCGACGGCTCAGTGACCCTCCAATTCGACTCGCAAATATAGAGGTGGCGATTGAAGAAATAAGCCTGCTATTCTACCGCATTTACTGGAATGGCACCACGAAACTCCAGTCCTGGCCAGCACTCACTCCAGCTTTAATTACTCTAGCTCTATCGTCCGGAAAACTGAACGGCCTCGTCGAAAAAAACGAAGTGCAATCGGGGTACCACCTGGTAATTCAGCCAGGATCTGATCATAGTCACTTAGATCTCTAATCATCTGGTAACCAAGCTGAACAATAATATCCCCAGCCTGTAACCCCGCTTCCGCCCCAGGGCTATCTGGCAAAACTGTCCGCACCAGGGCCCCACCTGACAGGCGCGAATTCTGCTTCAGGCGCTCATCCAGCTCGATCATTTCGAGTCCCAGGCGATCTCGCCCCTCAATTGCTGCCTGACGCCGCCTGTCACCGGGACGCGATCCCACTTTCACCATAAGCTCACGCCTCTTCCCCTTGCTAATTAAGGTAAGCGGTACGGTTTGTCCGGGTTTAAGAAGGCCAACAGTATGAGGTAAATCGCTCGCTTCGATAATGTCACGATTATTCATCGTAATGACAACATCTCCAGGTTTAATACCTGCATCTGCAGCAGGACTATCTACTTCTACCTGGGCAATCAGGGCACCCACGGGTTTATCCAGCTCCAACGATTCCGCCAGGCTTTTATTAACATTCTGTATATAAACGCCTAACCAGCCACGCTGCACATGTCCTTTTTCCTTAAGTTGCTGCACCACTTCGAGCGCCACGCTAACCGGAATCGCAAATGACAGGCCAATCGAACCACCCGAACGGGTATATATTTGCGAATTAATACCGACCACTTCTCCCTTAAGATTAAATAATGGTCCACCAGAGTTACCTGGATTAATTGCCACATCTGTCTGAATAAAAGGCACGTAATCCTCACCCTGCTCGGTTGGGATACTTCGTCCAACGGCGCTAACGATGCCCGCGCTAGCCGAATATTCAAGACCAAAGGGAGAACCGATGGCCACCACCCACTCTCCTACCCGAATGTCATCGGCTTTAGCAAACTGCACCATAGGTAAATGCCCGGCATCAACCTTCAATAAGGCCAGATCCGACCGGGGGTCCGTTCCAACCACTTTCGCCTCGAATTCTTGCCGATCATTTAGCCGTACCAGGATTTCATCAGCACCATCAATCACGTGGTTATTGGTTAAAATATAGCCGTCTTGAGAAATAATAAACCCGGAGCCAATGGCCTGAACTTTACGTTCCGGTGAACGTCTTTGATCAAGAAAGTCACGGAAAACATCCGGCATCTGCTGAGGACTCTCCTGCCGACGGCGATTACTGGAAGCTCGGTCGACCGTATTAATCTTTACAACAGCGGGTGAGTTTTGTTCGATCAGTACAGTAAAGTCTGGCAGCTCGGCCTGTACAACATAGGGCAGGCACACAATAATTCCCACACCTGCGCTAAGCACTAACTTAAGCAACGCACGTTTAATTCGCTGACACCCAGTATCAATACCAGCGGGCAAGGCCAACTCATAAATACCCATTCATCACCTCAGTCATTACTGCTTTAAATCCAGCCCTTAATTGCTTTAAACGCGATTTTTTCTTTACACATTACACAGCGATAGATAATCAAAGAAATTATAGTTTTTGAACTTATATCCCCTATAATTCGCACCCCTGGGGTGCACGAAGAAGTTTTATTCAGGGTCCCGCTTAATGCTACCCAATATACGATTGATATGCTTGCCTATTATTATTTTTCAAGTACCTGGACCGACGACGTTCGCACAAAGCCCTCGGCTTCACTACTAAGCACCCTTGGCTGAACCCGTGTACTGCTTGACAAAAAGCCAGACAATACACGAACCATCAAAGCACCCACTAGCAAGCCCCCAAAGGCGAAACCGGCTGTCAGTATTTCACTAAACAACTCAGGACTCCTTACTACCTTCTCATCAAGCAGGTGCATGGATTGATAAATATCGTCTGGCCCAGATAACAACTGACCAAACCACGCCCCCAGAAATAGCAACAACAAAGGCAGCGCGTAGATCAGCAACGACCCGCCAACTACTACCTGCTCAGGAATACCTATTTCTACAGTTTCTCCAGGCTGAAAACTATTGACGGGGCGCTCCCCAGGCAAAACTCGTAGACGAATAGTCTTACCGCTCAGGCGTGCCAATAAACGCTGACCACAGCCTTTTTGTGCCACGCAAACGCCGCAACTAGAACGTTGAATTGCCTCCACCCAAAGAGCATTATCGGAGGCCGAAATAACACGTACACGTTCGACAATCACGATAGAACTCCCCTGGTGATGGAAATTAAGCAGAACAAAATGTCAGATACGTTTTTAAGGCGTATTACCTGACGGTCGTTTTACGGCCTCCGCTATGAGCCTGGCAGTTTGCATAGGCAATTCACCAACAACACAAACGGTATAGAGTTTCTCTCCTTCCCTAATTTTGGCCAGGTAGGCGACCGTTGCCCCGCGACGGGCCTCGATATCAGCCGGTTGCCGAGTCTCGTCCGGATCGATAAATACCGAAAATGAACTCATGCCATCCGTGTACATCATTTCCTGTCGATCTGCCACAGCATCCGTCCACAAATCAGCGAGCACAAAACCCGGTGGCACCCAGGCCGCCTTCCAGTGAGACTCCTGCCCACCAGGAAGACCTCCTATTTGCCCGCTATCGTCGGACTTGAGCATCATCGCAGCGACTACACTATCGGCCTCTTCCTCATAATGACAGGGCAGTAAACCAGTACGCGCAACGATGTGCTTCCCAACCTTAGGTTGAAGTGCAGACTCATCGATCACCACACCAATATCAATACTAGTAAACTGAAAACGCTCTAAAACCTTACCCTGCACACTAATCAGCATCGACTGCAACAATAAACCCGTTTTTTTGTCCAGCGAGAGCAGGTGTCCGTAGCGATAACGGTCCTTAGGTTCGAGAAAAACTTGCGACACCTTCCTTCCCGCAATCCTGGTATCACCACGAATGGAAAAGTGATAATAATCTTCTAAATGAGCGTGGTCCTGTTCGCTTGTTGGGAGTATCTGACCTTTTACCAGGAGATCGCCAACCCGCTGGCAATCAACCGGGTTACCCCGTCTAATCACTTCATGGCGAGGGCCATCGAGATACTCGAGCCGCTCCACTTCCAGGCCATCACGCACTGTATGCACAACTTTAACAGAACGCATAACGCCGCTCTGCTCATAGGTTGCAGTCCCGGCATAACTTAGGGTGTGGGCGGACTCCGCCATCTTTTTTAACATCGCCTGGGCGGAAGTCACAGACTCCATAGCCTGGGCCGGCATCAGGCTCAATAGCAACAAAAGGATAAAACCGCCCAAAGAGGCGGTAAAGAAGTAAATTTGAGTCAAATGCTTCGAATAGAATCTACACACAAACTTCACACATCGGTCTAAGGCCACTCACTAACGCCGCTTATAGTTAAGTTTTATTCCGGTACCGGCAACGATAACAATATCGACAAGGAACTTCAAAAAATGGTGAAGGACCTTAAAAACTTACGCTACTCCTGATAACGATCAAAACTCTGTGGAATGCGAGCAAACGGCAGCATCCCCTGGTGACTGGACAGAGAGGTACGTTCTGTATGACGCAGCATACGATCCTCGACATAAGTTCGTATAGCACGCTCCTGAAATTGCCGTATTTGAGCATTATGCGTGCTATTAACATGCTCAACGGTGGGATCTGCCAGCAAATTTGAATGCGAATCAATACTCACCGTCCGAGCTCGAACCTGGGGCAGGTCAAAACCGACCGGAAGCTGAAACTGGGCTGTTTCAGGAGCTTCCAGTACTGGCGTGATGGTATCGCGCGCATTGCCCGCAGTTTGAAGTACTGGTCCAGACAGACCTGGCATCGAGCCTCCCACTAATGGAGCGAGATACTGAACGCCTAACACCGTAAATACCGCAACCGAGGCTGCGATCATCACTCGACCGAAAGCTCCCGAAAGCAAGCTCTTACGTGGCACAGCTTCCGCATCAATAGCCGAGCGAATACTAACCGACAGATCACCCACGCCCTCCGGAAGCTCTTTACGCATCGCTGCCGAGGCTAGCTGATAGCGGTACCATATCTGCTTTAGCTCTGGATCGTCCGCTATCATTTTTAGGGTACGGCGTACCTCAAACTCACCAAGCTCCCCATCCATGAGGGCCGATAGTTTAGCTCTGGCATCTTCCCTTACTTCCTCTTTCATCTGCGCTACAACCTCAAACGTGTCAAGCTAATACCTGTTATGCGACCAACAAAGACTCCAACACAAAACCCACAACCGGGAACTGGACTTCAGACATTTTCTAACCGGAAACGTTCCCTGGCTACCAGTTAATGGGCTAGTTAACGCAGACCACTACTCATTAAAGCTGTCACTTTTTGATCAATCGCTTCCCGCGCCCTGAATATCCGCGAACGAACCGTACCTACCGGACATTCCATAATAGCCGCGATATCTTCGTAACTCAGACCCTCAAACTCCCTCAAAGTCACCGCGGTACGTAGGTCTTCCGGCAAGCTTTTGATCGCATCATCCACTATCCCCTGCAGTTCCTCCCCGAACGCCAAGTTTTCCGGTGTATCGTTATCTTGTAGCCGCTCACTGCCCGAATAATATTCTGCGTCTGCTACATCCACATCGAAAGCAGGAGGTCGGCGGTTACGCGACACCAGGACATTTTTAGCCGTGTTAACCGCTATCCGATAAAGCCATGTATAAAACTGACTATCGCCTCGAAACTTCCCCAGAGCACGATAGGCTTTGATGAAAGACTCCTGCACCACGTCGTCGACTTCCGCATGGTCATGAATATAACGAGCAACAATCGCATGGACCTTATGCTGATACTTCAATACCAGTAGATCAAAGGCTGTTTTGTCTCCTTGTTGTACCCGTTTAACCAGTTGCTGATCCGACTCTGGCTCACCCTGGGTTTTCACATATATCTCCGCTACCGACGCGATACCTATTTACTGAGACTCGCGAATATCACGCGGTCCGACAATGGGCTTTTGAACGAGGCTATATTATCATGCAAAGTAGCCATCAAAACTGCAATTTTTATGACGAAAAATTTCTATCACGACATCCTGGTAATCGGCAGCGGTGCAGCAGGCATGTCTGTCGCACTACAGCTGGCTGAGAATCATCAGGTAGCCTTGCTGAGCAAAGATGGCTTAGACACAGGATCTACTCGCTTTGCTCAGGGCGGTATCGCCGCAGTAGTCGACAAAAATGATGATATTGAAAGCCATTATCAGGATACCCGTACTGCGGGTGCCGGCTTGTGCCACGATGACGCGGTTTACCAGGTAGCATCAAAAGGACCCGAGGCTATTAACTGGCTCGTTAACCAGGGCATCGAATTCAGCCGTGAAAGTAACGGTGAATACCATCTGGGAAAAGAAGGTGGCCATAGTCAGCGCCGCATACTTCACTCCGCCGACACCACCGGAAAGGCCATTTCCGAAACTTTGGCAGAGCGGATCCTGGAACAAAACAATATCTCTGTCTTTAGTCAACATATCGTGGTTGACCTGACCACCCAGGCAGACGTCAATTCTCGAGTCCTGCGTTGCAATGGTGCCTATGTGTTCGATGTAAGCTCTGGAGAGGTTTGTCTTTTCCAGGCCCGATGTGTAGTGCTCGCAACCGGGGGCGCCAGTAAAGCGTATCTCTACACCACCAACCCTGATGGAGCCAGTGGCGATGGAATTGCCGTCGCCTGGCGACGCGGCTGCCGCATCGCAAATATGGAATTTGCGCAATTCCACCCAACCTGTTTATTTCACCCCCAGGCCAAGTCATTTCTGGTATCGGAAGCCCTGCGCGGCGAAGGTGCCTATTTGCTACTTCCCGACGGCCATCGCTTCATGCCTGAGTTTCATCCAGATGCCGAACTGGCTCCCCGTGATATTGTCGCCCGGGCTATTGATCACCAAATGAAACGCCTGGGTGCAGACTGCGTATTCCTCGACATCAGTCACCGCCCCACTGAGTTCATAGAAAATCATTTCCCCAACGTACGAGCTCAATGCCTTGGATTTGGTATCGATATATCCCGAGAACCCATCCCGATAGTCCCCGCCGCACACTACACCTGCGGAGGAATTGTAACCGACCTGCACGGCCGTACCGATTTAAAAAACCTCTATGCGATCGGCGAATGTGCCTTTACCGGTCTCCACGGTGCAAACCGCCTGGCCAGCAATTCCCTCTTAGAGTGTGTCGTTTTTGCCCATGCCGCAGCCAATGACATTAAACAACTAATCGACGAGATCCCCGAACCCAGTTTCACCAAACCCTGGGATGCTTCCCGAGTTACCATCTCAAATGAAGACGTGGTGATATCCCACAACTGGGATGAGCTGCGTCGCTTTATGTGGGACTACGTAGGCATCGTCCGCACCCGTAGGCGACTAGAAAGAGCCGAACACCGTATCCGCCTGTTACAGAGAGAAATCCAGGAGTATTACAGCAACTATGAAATCGGCCGCGATTTACTGGAACTACGTAACCTTGCCATGGTTGCCGACCTGACTATTCGCTCCGCACTGCTACGCAAAGAGAGCCGAGGCCTGCACTACACACTAGACTACCCAGACCTGTCACCGGTCGCGAAGGATACGATTCTGGTGCCGATGAACTACGCAAATCAACAACTAATCGTTAGTAAAAACTAGCAAGCTCCAGGTTTAGGCTCACCACCACCCAACCTGGCATAACACTAAAACGCCTAAGTTTTATTTAATGCTTACCCAACCAGGCCCGCCTAAGCCTCCTCGGGAAGGGGGCAGACGTAAGTAGTATCCAGCTCGTTGCCGCGTATCGATTTTAAATTCACATCAAACTTCCACAAACGATGCAGGTGCTTAACAACTTCCTGCGCACTGCCCGCGAGGGGCCTGCGATCGTGCTGGATATGGTGCAGGGTGATCGAACGATCTCCGTTTAAATCGACATCAACAATCTGGATATTGGGTTCATTCATACTTAAGTTATATTGCTGGGAAAGCAACTCACGTATTTGTTTGTAACCTTCATCATCGTGTATATGAGTGATTTCAATCTCTTTATTAAGGTCGTCATCAAGCACACTAAACAGCTTAAAATCACGAATCAGCTTAGGTGACAAAAACTGCAGAATAAAACTCTCGTCTTTAAAGTTCTTCATTGCAAAGTGTAGTGTTTCAACCCAGTCGGAACCCGCGAAGTCAGGGAACCATCTTCTATCTTCTTCCGTGGGGTTTTCG
>JAUUYV010000012.1 GCA_030590275.1 Porticoccaceae bacterium | reverse complement strand
TCCTTTGAGAGTGACTGGTGGCAGTGCATGCCGGAACCGTTATCACCAACCAGCGGCTTGGGCATAAAGGTGGCGGTTTTGCCGTAGGCATGGGCTACATTATGCACACAGTATTTGAAGATTTGAATTTCGTCGGCTTTTTGAGTCAGGGTGTTGGGGCCAACACCGATTTCACACTGTCCGGCTGTTCCTACTTCATGGTGATGTACTTCTATCGCAAGCCCCATGGATTCCATCGCATCACACATGGCGGCGCGCAGGTCGTGTAGGGAGTCTACCGGTGGTACCGGGAAATACCCTCCTTTAACGCCGGGACGATGGCCTCGATTGCCGTCTTCAAAGTGATGCTCTGATGACCAGGCCGCTTCCTCGGAAGCGATTTTATAGAAGGAGCCAGACATATTAGAGCCCCATTTCACGTCATCAAAGATGAAGAACTCGGGTTCTGGTCCAAATAAAACAGTATCGGCTATGCCGGTAGATTGCATATAACTTTGAGCGCGATCGGCAATAGAGCGAGGGTCGCGATTGTAACCCTGCATGGTGGTTGGTTCGACAATACCGCAACGTAAAATGATGGTGGCTTCATCGGTAAAGGGGTCAAGAGTTGATGTGTCGTCGTCTGGCATCAGGATCATGTCGGATTCGTTGATGCCTTTCCAGCCAGCGATGGAGGAGCCGTCAAACATTTTACCTTCTTCAAAAAAGCCTTCATCAATTTCACTTGATGGGATAGAAACATGCTGTTCCTTGCCTTTGGTGTCCGTAAAGCGCAGGTCTACCCAGCGGGCTTCGCTGTCGTTAATTAAGTTTAAGGTCTTTGATGACATCAATTGTCCTCCATTAGGATGAGTTTCATTCGGCCTTCTTTGTCCCTGTTAAGGGAGTGTCAGGTTGTTCGTCGCTCCGCCAGCTCCAGTGTTGAGTTGTAGAGAGCTTGTTTTAGCTGCGCATAAATAATTGCGACCGATTATAGAGCTTCATGAGATTACAGGGCTCTATGGGTGGGTGCGCAAACAGGTGTAGGAAAGGAGCAAATTGCATGCCATAGGCAAGTGCTTCCCCCGCCTGAGGGGGTTCACTATAGCAGTGGTTTCCTGATAGGCAAGAATATCGGAATAATCAGTTTGCTGAACAGGCAAAAACGCACCATATTTTACCGTTTCATCAAACTCTCTCCACTTTGGTGCGTAGTACTCTTGTCTCGTTGAATTTCTAAAGAGTCGGTTTTTGGCGCGTGAGCGCGCGGGTAGAGCTGCTTCTGCTTATCCTTGTCTGCTTGCCTATATAATGGGCGGTTTAGGCATTTCAAATAGGTTTTTTCTTTTCATATGCATTTTGTCGTCAAGCTATTCCCTGAGATTATCATCAAAAGCGCCCCGGTACGGAAACGGATGATTCGACAGTTACGGCGCAACCTGCGAACGCTGCTAACTCCTCTGGTTCCCAATGTGGAAGTCCGAGGTGACTGGGATCGACTGGAAGTGATATCGGAGCCTGCTTCCGCTGATAAGTCAGACCGTGTCTTGTCTGGTAGTGCTCAGGAAAGCGCTGTGGCTGATCTTTTGGTACGTACACCGGGTATTGCTAATAGTTCGCGGGCGGTGAAGTTTTCCCTTTTTGCACACACAGATATTGAAGATGCCGAAGAACCAGAGGTAGATTATGACTATCTGGCGGATCGTGTGTGGTCTAGTTATTCGGAGACCTTGCCGGGTAAGCGCTTTGTGGTCAGGGTGAAGCGTACCGGCAAGCATGGGTTTACTTCACCTGAGGTGGAGCGTCAGGTCGGTGGTCGCTTGCTGATGAGAGCCGAGGGCGCTTCTGTCTCTCTAAAAGCTCCGGACCTGGTTGTGCGCCTTGAGATTAATGGAAATAGCCTCTACGTGTTGGAGTCGACACGCCAGGGTTTGGGCGGCTTTCCGATGGGGGTGCAGCGTCCGGTGTTGTCGCTGATGTCTGGGGGTTTTGATTCCACGGTGGCGAGTTATTTGACGATGAGGCGAGGCATTCGCACCCACTTCTGTTTTTTTAGTCTCGGTGGCCGTGCACACGAACTCGGTGTTAAAGAAGTCGCACATTTTCTATGGCAAAAGTACGGATCTAGTCATCGGGTGAAGTTTATTACCGTCCCGTTTGAGGGGGTGGTGGCGGAGATACTGGTTTCCGTCGACAACTCTCAGATGGGCGTGGTGCTAAAGCGCATGATGTTGCGAGCAGCTACCACCGTGGCGCGGGAATGGAATGTCGATGCTCTGGTTACCGGGGAAAGTATCGCTCAGGTGTCTAGTCAAACCTTACCCAACCTCGCGCTTATTGATACCGCTACCGAGATGCTGACTCTAAGGCCGCTTGCGGTAATGGATAAGAACGATATTATTTCGATAGCTCGGGAGATTGGTACCGAGGAGTTCGCCGCGAATATGCCGGAATATTGTGGCGTGATTTCAGTGAAACCTACTACTCACGCCCGGACCGAGCGCATTGAATGGGAGGAGGGGAAGTTTAATTTTGAGGTGCTGCAGCAGGCAGTTGATGCTCGTAAAGAGGAAGATATTGATGCGATTATGGAAAACGATATTGGTCGCGTTGATGTAGAAGTTTTTTCGGCACCTCAACCTGGGGTTACCATTCTTGATATTCGCCACCCCGACGAAGGGGGAGGCAAACCCTTGAGTGTGGGTAGTGCGCAAATAGAAGTAGCGCCGTTTTACCGTTTGCAAAATTATTTTGATTCAGTCCCGATTGATGCCTCTTACCTGCTTTATTGTGACAAAGGCGTCATGAGCCGCTTGCATGCCGAGCTGCTAGTGGAGCGCGGTTTTACCCGAGTTGGAGTCTACCGGCCTGATGTTTCCTAATGGTGATGTGGTGCTCGACCCTGTCCTCTTTGGCCAGAGAAAAACTAAAAATTTTGCATTCCCCTACTCGGCATACATACGTATAATACGTGCGCCTTATCTCTAAGTAATCCTCTAATTATGTCTGTTGAACAGCTGCGAAATATCGCCATTATCGCCCACGTCGATCATGGTAAAACGACCCTCGTCGACAAGCTCCTGCAGCAGTCGGGAACCCTGGATCGCAAGAACCAAAATGCAGAGCGCATTATGGATTCCAATGATCAGGAAAGGGAGCGGGGTATTACCATTTTGGCGAAAAATACCGCTATTGAATGGAACGGTTATCATATCAATATCGTCGATACCCCTGGACATGCTGACTTCGGTGGTGAGGTAGAGCGAGTACTGTCGATGGTAGATTCGGTTTTGCTCCTGGTTGATGCCGTCGATGGGCCAATGCCGCAAACGCGTTTCGTGACATCGAAAGCCTTTGAGCAAGGTTTGAACCCGATTGTGGTTATTAATAAGGTTGACCGCCCTGGGGCGCGCCCTCACTGGGTGATGGATCAGGTCTTTGATCTTTTTGACCGCCTTGGAGCGACGGACGAACAGCTTGATTTCCCGGTTATTTATACTTCGGCACTGAACGGTGTTGCCGGTCTCGAGGCCGATGATTTGGCGCCAGACATGCAGCCGCTGTTTGAAATGATTATTGATAAGGTGCCCATCCCCGTGGCTGATCGCGGTGGGCCGTTTCAGATGCAGATATCCGCACTCGATTACGACAGCTATGTAGGTGTGATTGGGGTTGGTCGTATTACGCGTGGAGCAATTGCCCCCGGTCAGCTGGTGACGGTGGTTGACCATGAAGGCGCCGAACGTAAAGGCAAGGTTCTGGATGTGAAGGCTTATCTTGGGCTTGATCGCATCGACACAGAGCTGGCTCAGGCTGGTGAAATAGTTGCTATCACCGGGATTGATAAGCTGGGTATTTCCGACACCCTGTGTGCTCCTGAATGCATTGAGGCTCGGCCGCCGCTATCGATTGACGAGCCTACGGTTAGTATGATGTTTTTAGTTAACGATTCGCCGTTTGCTGGACTCGACGGGAAGTATGTGACCTCGCGAAATATAAAGGAGCGCCTGGAGCAAGAGTTGATTCACAATGTGGCTTTACGTGTTGAGTCCGGTGGTAGTCCAGATAAGTTCCGTGTTTCCGGTCGTGGTGAGCTGCATCTGTCCGTATTGATTGAAACCATGCGTCGGGAGGGCTACGAAGTGGGTGTGTCGCGCCCGGAAGTAATTCAACGGGAGATTGACGGTGTAGTCCAGGAACCTTTCGAGCAGGTAGTGATTGATGTTGAGGATCAGCACCAGGGTGCCATTATGGAGGAGTTGGGCCATAGAAAAGGCGAGCTCACTAACATGGAGCTTGATGGTAAGGGTCGAGTCAAACTGGAATTCATGATGCCATCTCGAGGTTTGATTGGTTTCCGCGGCACATTTCTGACCTTGACCTCTGGCTCCGGCATTATGACCAGCGTGTTCGACCATTACGGTGAAGTCAAGCAGGGTGAGGTGCGTTCTCGCCAAAGTGGTGTGCTGGTATCGATGGTTAAAGGTAAGACGCTCGGTTATTCCCTTTTTAATCTACAGGAACGTGGGCGCATGTTTCTCGGTCATGCTGAAGATATCTACGAGGGGCAAATCATGGGTATTCACTCGCGGGGAAATGATCTGGCAGTGAATCCGACTAAAGGCAAGCAGCTGACTAATGTTCGCGCGTCTGGGACAGATGAAGCGCTAACCTTGGTTCCGCCCATCCGCTTTACTCTGGAGCAGGCCCTGGAGTTTATCGACGATGATGAATTGGTTGAGGTGACCCCAAACCATATTCGTCTGCGTAAGAAGTTACTGACCGAGCTTGAGCGCAAGCGGCATAGGATCTAGGCCTTGGGCTCTGGCCGATATCATTGTTAGGCCTTTCGTCATCTTGTTTGTTGCGTTCACCGAGGAATTAGTTATAGTGCTAGCACTACATAATATGATGGAACGGCAGTCTTGATTGATGTGCCGATTAGCTCGGCCTGGCCTATCTGTTAGTTCTGGTCTGATGGCAGTTAGCTTGAAGTTTCAACATCGGAACGTTGATTAAGTAGGGCTGTTGCTTAGCTTTCTTACCTTATTTACTAGCAAGCGAAGGGAATCATGGACATTAGTGCGATGGTACCGGGGATCAAAAGATCAACTTTATCGGATAGCAGTGAGTCCGCAGACATTCGTCACTCCGCAAGTTCCACCACTAGCCACACTACCGAAGACCCTCTCAGTGAGTTTTATTTCGATTCTCAGTTAAATGTGTGGCGCTCGTCCAGCGTCATGACCTGGGCAATGACGCTATTTGGTGTCTTTTGTTTTGTGATGGGGTTTTTCGGTTTGTTCCGGGATGATTTTCTTTACACTGGGGTTTTGTTTGTCTGTTCTGGTGTTGCCTTTATGGGTCTCATTGTTGCAGTAGTCGCCGGTTACAAAACCTACGCTAAATGGTATTTCGTCGCTCCGATCCTGGTCTTGTTTTTCTTTTTGGTGTTGCATGGTGGTGTGGGTCAGACTGGTTTGTATTGGTGTATTGCCTTTACACCCGGAATGCTCTACCTGATGGGCCCTCGCGTGGGTAGTGTTTTGTTCGTGGTAATGCTAGTAGCTCTAGCTGTGATCTTTTATGGGGACTTCTATCCCTGGCCAGATAGAGCTTACACCTCAGCCCACGAAAGTAGATTTATGTTCGCCTTAACAGGGGCAGCTTTGTTTGCCCTGGGCCACGATTACGTATTGGTCCATTCGGGTCTGGGTGACCCCGATTGGAGGCCGCGTCCAAAGGGAAATAAATAGTTCCTGCCAGTCTGCATCCAAATCCTCTCTAGCGCTGGTGTTTATAGTCTCGGCATTGTTGGTGGCGGCTGCTGTTTTTTGACGGTTGTGGACGATACCCGCATCATTTCTCAGTTGCCTTATACTTCGACGGTTGTAGTACGCAACTCTGTTGGCGCCAAAATCAGAAAAGGCTTTGCGGTAGTTTTTTCGCTTGCGCAAAATAGTGATCCAGGACAGCCCCGCGTGTGCGCTTTCTAATAATAACAACTCAAACAACTTGCTCTCGTCATAACGGGGCTATCGATATGAGGTGGCGGTTTGGGTTGCCTTTTTCCCTCGCTTACCTTAGCGTAAGTGGTTTTCTGTAATGGGTTTTGGCGAACTATGCGACAGTTTTACCCGGCAATCAGACCTTATGAAACGCACGAGATCGAAGTGGGCGACGGCCATGTCCTGTATGTCGAGGAGTGCGGGATTCCCGATGGGGTTCCAGTGCTGTTTGTCCACGGTGGTCCTGGCGCTGGTTGTAGGGAGCAAGACCGGCGTTTTTTTGACCCGGAAAAATACCGAATTATATTATTTGATCAGCGTGGCGCTGGGCGTTCCAAGCCTCATGCAAGTATAGAGAATAATACTACGGCGCATTTAGTGGCCGATATGGAGGTAATACGCGCTGCCTTAAAGGTAAAAAAGTGGCTGCTATTTGGTGGTTCCTGGGGCTCTACCTTGAGTTTGCTCTACGCAGAGGCCCACAGTGAGAGTGTATCGGGCTTAATTCTTCGAGGTGTTTTCCTGTTTCGGAAGCAAGATGCAGAGTGGTTTTACCAGTCGGGCGCGAGTCGTTTATTTCCCGACTACTGGCAAGATTTTATAGGCGCCCTTCCCGAGAGTGAGCGCGATGATGTGCTGGGTGCTTACCACCGTCGCCTGGCCGGTGACAACGAGCTTGTTCGTATGGGTGCAGCAAAGGCCTGGTCCCTGTGGGAGGCCCGTTGTGCAACGCTTGATCCCAACCCCCAGGTGGTTTCATGGTTTAGTAGCCCCCATGTAGCTCTGGCCATGGCACGTATCGAGGCTCACTATATGGTTAACAAAGCGTTTATCGAAGAGGACCAAATTTGTCGTAATGCTGAGAAATTGGCAGGTTTACCCTTGATCATTGTGCATGGTCGCTACGATGTTATTTGTCCTGTGGATCAGGCCTACGCTCTGCATAGAGCGTCGCCAGGGTCTGAACTCGATATTATTCGCGATGCGGGTCATGCTTCTGGTGAAACTGGAACTCTGGATGCTTTGATTCGTGCCGCCGACGTAATGGCCGCTCAATTGTCGGAAGATAAACTCTGAGTCATAGGTGAGGGGTTTCCAGCCATTTGTTGACGGGGTTAGATTTGAGAGCGCTAATACAACGGGTTAGCTCTGCATCGGTCAGAGTTGACGAAAAGACGGTCGGTGAAATTGGAGCAGGATTGCTGCTGTTTGTCGGTTTCGCGCGGAAAGACAATAAAAACCAGGCCGATGCTACGCTGGACAAAGTGCTTGGTTACCGAATATTTCCCGATACCGGAGTCGATGGTAAGGTTCGTATGAGCAATAGCCTGAGCGATATTGGTGGCGGTTTATTGATTGTTCCCCAGTTTACTTTAGTGGCTGACACCGCCAAAGGTTTACGGCCGGGTTTTTCTACCGCAGCAAGCCCTGCCGATGCAATATCCTTATATGAATATTTTGTGCAGGAGGCCCGAGCCCGCCACGCTCGGGTGGAGACGGGAATTTTTGGTGCTGATATGCAGGTGGCCCTGGTTAATGATGGACCGGTAACATTCTTGCTCGAACATCCAGCCGTTAGTCACTAGTTGGTGAGCTCAGTTAAAAACAATCCTCCATAAGTGATTTATATGGTGGTCGAAAAGCTGCGCTTAATATAGAGCACTGGTTTTATGGTGCGGAGTAGAGTTGACCCATTCCTGTGGATTCCATAGTTTGTTGGAACTAATCATTACTCTCTGTTTCGGTATGGTCCCCTGTTGGATAGTCGGAAGGTCTCTTCGGAGTTTGGGCTTTTTTCGATCGAGGGCTGTTATCCCAGAACTTGCCGGTGCTTAGGCATTGCCAACCCCACTTTGTCCAGTTCAGCAAAGCAAAGACCAGCCACAAAGACCACAGCAGCATGGCTAACCGATAAACCCACAGAGGAACACTGTATACCCACCCCTGAGGCAGAGCCTTAGCGCTATGATCCTGGTACCACTGGTAGTAGGAGTTACTCGATCCGTTACCAGTAATCTGCATATCTGGTGAGGATAAAAGGCTTTGTGGGATGGTGCCAAACAGGCTGGCGAGTGCAAGCACCGATAACAAAATCAGTGCCAGTTGAGTGAGATTAAATAGTGGCATGGAGGTAGATATAGGTTTGCGCCGTCGCCATTCCATTGCGAAAAACCAAAGCACTACCGGGATACTGCCGACAGTGTTGACGGTGCTCATGCCGATAGCGAGTAACAGCCATTGCCAGGTCCGCACTGGAATTGACAGGCCGAAGCGTTGGGTGCCCATGCCAAGTGCGATAGCGGCCCCGATAATGACCACAAGTACTCCCCAATAGAGCATCGCGGGACCAATATCCGGGCCTCGCAGCAACAGGGGCCAACGGTCGCCGGGCAAGCTCAATTTAATATCGATATTGTTGGCTGGGCTCGGCAGCATAAATGCCGGAGTTTCGACAACTTGATCGATGCCCCCAGCGAGTTCCCAGTCGTTTTTTACGGTTTGTAAGCCGGGTCGTAAGGGCACCACCACCTCGTTGCCTTCTTTGGGGCGGGTTTGTTCCTTGCCGTCGATTTCGATACGCCGTAATTCGCCGGCTACGGGTAGTTCCAGTCGGTAGTCGCCACCCAGGCTTGTCCTGATTTTTAAGGTCAGACTAAGCGCGGCACTACGTGCGCCTGGGGAGTGTTCGACTATTGCGCTTTCAACGGTAGTTGTGGGGCCAGGAACTGGTTCTGGTTGTACCGATGTCAGCGTGAGTGTTTCGCTGGGCCAGGGCTGCCAAAGAAGGCTAGAGGAGCCGGGGGTTTTAATGGTGGGACTGCCTTTGCCGGAAACATGCCAGCGCGGTGAGGCCTCTATTCGCCATTTTTCAATCCACTGGCTAGTTTCAGGGGCTTGTAGTTGAAAGTTGGTGGCAGGCTTTAGTACCGAGCGCCATTGAAAAGAACTTTGCTTTTCAGACAGGGTAACGAAGACTTCTCGCTGGTCTGTTACTTTGTTGCTGCTGATAATGGATTCACCCGACAACAGTGGGATTTTGAGGTTGATGGTTCCGGCGTGGGGTGCGATACGAGTGACGGTTGTGCTCAGTTGCCAGTCAATATCCTGTGATAGGACGCGTTCAACTCGCACAAAGGGTTTAATGGGATCTTGCAGCAGGGTGTCCTTCTTCTTTTTTTGTTCCAGTTTGTGCAGTTGTAGAGTTTTACCGCGTAACTTGCCATCGGATAAACCTCGAATCTGCCAGCCGGGGGCGGATACCGTGACATGATGTAATGGCAGCGAGAAACTAAAATTAATGCTATCGCCGATGATGTCTCCTCGCAGTAAGAGATCGTGAGCTCCAGGCTCAAGTTGTGCCCAAAACTGGTTTTCTCCACGGGCTAATGGGGAGGGCTCGCCATCTATTACCAGCGTAGTAGCATGCCAGTTGTCGCCCAGAGGCAGAGGTATTGCTGCGGCTGTTTCCGCAGCGACTCGGAGGCGCAGCATAAAGCTGTCTTCGTCTATATCGAGTCGCCCTGAGAGCAAGCTCGCACATAGAGGGGCGCAGGTGGGGGGCTTGAGTAGTTCAGTTTTGAGTTCGTCCAGTAGTTTCGGTGGTGGGAAGTCGGAGGCGAAAACGGATGGCGACAAACTTGTCGTTGTCCCGATGAGCGCTAGCAAAAATGCAGACAATAATGCACTGGCAATGTTGGTGCCCTTTGGTTTATTGCTTGAACTCCCCGTTGGGCCACCACGGCCGGTGTCAAGAAGTGGGCGCCCTAGTCCATAAATAAGGAGCCCCACTAATACCACCTGAATGAACTTCAAACTTCGAGTGAGCCAGGGGGGTGATAAATACAGTTTCAGGGCTTCATCGGCCCTTACTGGCCCGCTCCATGAAAGGGTGACTTGTTGCCAGTGCCAGGTAGGTTCTCCTGGGCCGGTCTGAATATTATCGGTGGGGCGGTAGCGTTTACGCGATTTTTGGTTCCGTACTTCCATTTTTTTAGCAAGGACGCTTGCCGGCTGATCCATGAAAGTATCCATTTCTGCTAATGAACGGCTACTGAGCCCACTACCAATTTCATAGCGATCTGAGTAGGTGTTGATGGCGCCTCGTTGTTCCAGCTGTGGGTAGAGGCCGCGGCGGATTTGTTGAACCGCAAAGGCTAGAGCAACGATGACTAAAATCAGTAAGGCGGCAATGGCGATACTACGCAACCATCGTTGTGGTTTGCCCTCCGGTAAGATCCTTAATAGGGGTATAGCGGCAACCAGTATTACCCAGCCGACGATAGGAGAGCCGGATTCATGGTAGGTCAGCGCCAGTGTGGCGGCAGCGACTAAGGCCCATCGCCAGTTAAGTATGCGCAGCGTCGCGCCGACAATGAGCAGACACAGAAATAAATCCCATAGATCCCATCGTGATAGCCAGGACGAGGTAATTCGATCCGGGCCGTTGGCGTGCCAAAGCTGCCAGCCAGGCGGCAGGTTAAGTCTCAGGTCGACGCGATCAAAATTGTGTTCCCAACCATTTGCCACCAGGGTAGATAAAGGCTCGATGCGGCTGATTGCTTCCAGTGAGACATTAGCCTGACGGACTTCAATGCCGTAGCCGGGTTCCCCTGGCAGGCGGGTGACTACCTGAGCCTGACCCTCTACGGTCACCCGACCTAAGGCCAAATCGGGTGTGCTACGCAAGCGCCAATCATGGGTAAGTGTGCCGTTGATTTGATCTTTAACCGTAGCACCAGTACCGTCGAAATCGAGCCAAAGCAGGCGCTTTAAAGTCAGCTGATTGGCTGCGGGGGTAGCATCTCCACGATAGTCTTCCACCAGCTTAAGTTGGGTATCTGGAGTCATAAGGTAAGTAGGTAGTCGGTCAAAACCTGGAGGTAAATCGATTTGGGTTGGGTCTACGGCCGCCGGGCCACTGACTTTAACTCCGCGTAAATTAGGTGCGGCGCGAAAACTCCAGATTTCCTGGTCGGGCCACTCTGGATCGAGTTGTTTGGTGGTGAAGGTATCCTTTTGCTCCAGGTAACGCGCCTTCAGTTTAATGCGCCATTCGCCGGGTCGGGCTTGCACGCGTAGGCGCCCGTCGGCTTCGATGCGGGCGGGCAGGGGTGAATTGAAGGCGAGTGGCTCGGCCTTATCTGGGAGAATTTGGCCAACTACAATTTCTCTAGGTTGACCTGAGACAGTGAGGCGAAGCTCGGTGTCCAGGCGCAGGGGAATATCGTCGCTCAGTAGACGAAAGACTTCTATTTTGAGTGTGTTGGATTGAGTGGGGTCGGTCGCAAGTTTATTGGAGCGTAGCCATAGACGGCTTTGAGCATCCGTTTCTGCCGCAGTTTTTTCTCCATTTCGGTTTATCGTAATCAGTCCGGTGTTGGTGTCGATGAAAAGGTACTGGGGCGATCGTTGCCAGCGTAATTGCCCCGTAATGCTATGATTTCCCGGTGCGAGCAAGATGGTTGGACGGCCATCTTTATCTACCACTGTCGCGGTGTCGCCATTAATACTTACATCGTGAGGCCAATGCTCTCGGTTACCTGGGAGCTTGATCCACTGGCTGGCAAGTACCTGCCAGTCTTGCCTGAATTGCGCGCCTTTATCAGTGGTGCTTATTTCCAGGATCCCGGGCCACAGGCAGCGTTTGTTATTGGTGGTTTGCGCAATGTGGGTACAGTCGTATTCCTTTTGGTCCTTTAAAACCCAGCTCTCCCAGGGCTTAAGTACATTGGGAATTGCCGCTGTGTTTTCCTTTGAGTAGGTGTTAAGGCTGGTG
This sequence comes from Porticoccaceae bacterium, assembly GCA_030590275.1. The sequence continues at coordinate 461 of JAUUYV010000012.1, read as the reverse complement.
ACAAGTAGGCTACTAATAAGTGAGTAAACTAGAGCAAAGGAGAGTGTGCGGAGCAGAACCATAGTGGATATTCCTTGCGACTTTACTGTCGTTGGCGAGCAACCTGGAATGTGTTTTTATTACTTATGGTTTAGTGTTTCAGTTTGTGTGGCGCTTCTCAAGCGAATCTTTCTTAGGTGCATTGTTTCTTAAGTTTATGAGCAGGGGCGATTTATCATAAGCTTTTGCGGAAAATGGAATAGTGGTGATGGGCAAGAGCACAGCACGGGGCACAGTAGAGGCGATTTATATTTCTTCGGTGGCAGGTCAATTGCCGGTCATTACTGCTTCGGCTGAAGCCGTTGCCGGCAGAGGGCTTCGAGGGGATCGTTACTTTAACGGAGAAGGCACCTGGTCACAGTGGCCCGGCGGTGGTCGGGAAGTGACCTTGATTGCTGCAGAGGTTCTGGAGACACTAGCGG
>JAUUYV010000212.1 GCA_030590275.1 Porticoccaceae bacterium | reverse complement strand
CGCCGCTGCAAGGTACCATTTGGACAAACAGTTGCGACAAAAGTCGGCCAGGTTCATTAGCTCAATATTTTGTACTTCTTTGTGATCGTCCAGGTGCTTTAAAAATCGCCGAAATACAGCGGCTTCGATTTCTGTTTGCTTATTCATCATATGCTGCCCTTATTAAATTTAATGTCATTAACCAATGGAGCTGTATCTGATCGCTTTAGACAAAACCTTAAGTATTTTAATTGATAGCCTCGCCTCGAGCTTGCTTATCAGCGTGATAAGAGGAACGTACTAGTGGCCCGGAAGCCACATGCCGGAAACCCAAATCGTAGGCGTAGTCCTGATATTCTTCAAATTCATCGGGGTGGACGTAACGCACGACAGGCAAGTGTTCTTTGGAAGGCTGCAGGTATTGGCCTATTGTCAGCATCTCAACATCGTGTTCTCGTAAATCCCCAAGTGTCGCCAATAATTCATCTTTGGTTTCGCCAAGGCCAACCATTAAACCGGATTTAGTGGGCACCTCAGGGTTACGCGCTTTGTATTGCTGCAAAAGCTTTAGCGACCATAGATATTTAGCGCCGGGCCGCACCTGCCGATAAAGACGGGGCACGGTTTCAAGGTTGTGATTAAACACATCCGGGGGTGTGGCGCTAAGGATGTCCAGGGCGGGTTCCATACGACCGCGAAAATCCGGCACTAGAATTTCGATTTGTAATTCTGGACTGCGCAGCCTGACCTCGCGAATGCAGTCGGCAAAGTGTTGGGCGCCACCATCGCGCAGGTCATCGCGATCCACGGAGGTAATCACCACATAATTCAATGCCATTTCAGCTATCGCGCTGGCCAGGTGCGCGGGTTCTTCAGTATCCAGTGGATTAGGTTTGCCGTGGCCAACATCGCAGAAGGGACAACGCCGGGTGCAAATTTCACCCATGATCATAAATGTTGCGGTACCACCACCGAAACACTCGCTCAAATTAGGACAGGATGCCTCTTCACATACCGTAGAGAGTTGATGCTCGCGCAAAATGTCTCTAATACGCTGAACCTGAGGAGAGGACGAAATACGAATTTTGAGCCACGGTGGTTTGCGCAGGTAATTTTCAGTGGGAATCACCTTGACCGGGATACGCTCGACTTTGTCGGCACCACGCAGTTTTTCGCCCTGCCGTAAACGACGAGTGCGTTTCATCGGCGGCTGGGGCAGGTCGGGGCCAGAATCGCTCATAGATAATCTCTATCGTAGGGTTTACAAGATGAAGTGCGCGCTTTACCAGCTTGCCGATTTTACCGACATGCCCACGCTATCGACTGACAGATAACTCAGGCACAACTCTCCGATGCACGATTATTGTACCAGCCTGTGTAGCCAAGATAGCTGGCGAGATGGTCGAGTAACCGGGCTTCTATTACCGACAGTTCGGGCATGGCGTCTGGTGGAAGCAAATCGGCCAGTTGCGTCATCTGCAGGCCTTCATACCCACAGGGATTGATGCGCTTAAAGGGCTCCAAATCCATATCCGCATTCAATGCAAAGCCGTGATAGCTGCGACCCCGGCGGATACGCAAGCCCAAAGACGCAATTTTGGCATCACCCACATAGACTCCGGGGGCTCCGCACCGGGGCTCAGCATCTATATTAAAGTCTGCCAAAGTTGCCACGATAGTTTGCTCCAGGGCAGTCACCAGCTCACGCACATTAAGACCTGTACGCTTAAGTGAAACCAGGGGATAAACAACGATCTGCCCCGGGCCGTGATAGCTTACCTGCCCACCCCGATCTGCCTGAACCACAGGTATATCACCGGGCAACAAGAGATGCTCTGCTCGCCCCGCCTGCCCCTGAGTAAACACGGGTAGGTGCTGAACGGCCCAGATTTCATCCGCATCCACCGAATCTGGCCCATCTATATGTTGCTTCATGGCGGAGAATACACCGCCATACTCCCGGAGGCCTAGCGAACGTACGCAGATTTTAGTCATCACAAAACTCTCTGGACGGAGCAAGCGGTCTTGCAGACGAGAGACAACTCTTAAAGCTAAACTACAAAACCATTTTTACTAGTGGGTTAGCTTTAAGATCTTCAAATAGTGCCTGCAACTGAGCTTCGCCAGTGGCAATAATGGTAATGGTCAAGGATTGATAGTTGCCGTTTCGGCTATCGCGAATATGGATTCCCGCCTGATCAAAACCTGGAGCGTGGCGCTCGAACACAGTCACAACATGATCGCGAAGGGACTCACCGCTATTCCCCATTACCTTGATGGGATAGTCACAGGGAAAAGTTATTACAGGAGCATCCGTATCGTTCACACAAGCACCTGAGTATCAGGAAAAAATCCCGAGCACGAACAATAAAAAGTGATCCCATATACGCGCAAAAAACCCGGCTTCAGGCACTTCGCGATCCGCCACCAGGGGTTCTTTTAACAAAGTTTTACCCTCATAGTTCACGGTGAGTGTACCCAGCTCACCGGTCAGCGTGAGGGGCGCACGAATCACATCATCCACATGAATAACGGCGTCAAGATCATCACGAGCACCACGAGGTAAAGTGAGATAAATATCTTTAGCAGTGACGATGTTTACCCGATCATCCTTTCCAAACCAAACTCTTACCTCGGGTTTGACGACATCCCCCGCCCCGTAGATCCTGGCTGTTTCGTAAAACCGAAAGCCGTAGGACAGGAGCTTACTGGACTCCCGGGCTCTCGCGTCCTCACTGTTGGCCCCCATAACAACCGCAACCAAACGCATCCCATCGCGCAGAGCCGACGAAACTAGACAATAACCAGCCTCCTGAGTATGGCCGGTTTTAATTCCATCCACCGATTTATCCCGCCACAATAATAAATTGCGATTGCGCTGCGCAATATTGTTATATTTGAACTGCTTTTCGGCGTACAACTTATAGTGTTCTGGGTAATCCTGAATCAGGGCCCGGGCCAGAATTGCCAGATCGTGGGCCGTAGTCACATGCCCTTCTGCAGGCCAGCCAGTGGCGTTAACAAAATGCGTGTTGCTCATGCCCAGCTGTTCGGCTTGCTGATTCATCACATCGGCGAACGTTTCTTCGCTACCAGCAACGAACTCAGCCAGAGCAACGGTAGCGTCGTTGCCGGACTGAATAATGAGACCACGCAGTAAATCACTGACACTCACCTCGGTGCCTTCGCGAACAAACATCTTGGAACCCCCCATATTCCAGGCGGTAACGCTGATGGGTACCAGAGTATCTTCATCAAATTTATTTTTGGCCATCTCGCTAGACACGACATAACTGGTCATCATCTTGGTCAGACTAGCTGGAGGCAGCTGCTGATTCGCGTTTTCTTCCACCAATACCCGACCCGTATTCGCGTCCAGCAATATCCAGGACTGGGCTGCCAGTTGCGGTGCAGCCGGAGTCAGCACTGGCCCCGCACCAGCAGCAGTCCCTGCAACAAGGGCAAAACACAGTGCCATAAGTAGCGGCAAAGCCCTGGCCAACAGTGTCCGTACGGAGGCGGTAATCAGTAACTTATGCATGGAGCAAGTTATCCTTTTCGGGTTTAGATCCAGTTTCTGGTAACGATATTTACGCTGTGGCTCAACACTTCACTCTGCGCTAGATCAGCGCAGCGAATCGTACACCACAAAAGGCTGGAGACTCTCTGTCTGTACAAGCGCTTCGCGAATGTTACGTAATTGCGTTGCACTGTTGAAAGGGCCAACCAGGACGCGGAATAATTTATCCCCCATTCGCTCGTCTTCACGAATTGCGGTTGGCCGCGCTGTAACAGTGGCAACATGGCTCTGTAAGGATTCCGCCGCATTGAGCGAAGCAAAGGCCCCCACCTGCAAAAAGGTATTATTGGGTAAACGATAAACTTCAGTGGTAGTAGCGGTAGTACTTGTCGCCGATGTTGGCGGTCGCTCAATTGATTTAATCGCGAGCCTTGAATCGACTGGTTCTACTCCTTTCTTCTCTATCTGTTTTACACCGGTCGCCACTTTATTTTCCAGATGGGGTCGTTCTACTGTATTGCTCTGATATTCGCCGGGTTTAATGGCTTCTACTTTAACCCGAGCCGTTCCTGCCCCAGCGTAGCCCAGTTTTTTAGCTGCCGCATAAGACAAATCAATAATCCGCCCACCGTGAAAAGGACCGCGATCATTAATTCGAACAATGGCACTACGATTATTGTCAAGATTAGTCACCTTCACATAGGCCGGAATCGGTAAAGTTGTATGGGCAGCGGTCATGGCGTACATGTTGTAAGTCTCGCCATTGGCGGTTTTACGACCGTGAAATTTTTTGCCGTACCAGGAGCCAATACCCACTTCACTGTAACCATCCGCTACGGGTAGCAGAGCATAGGTTTTACCCAGTACGGTATAGGGGTTTTTATTTCCGGCCCGAGTAACAGGTTCCCGTTTTGGTACCGCATCGGGAATACGGCTCACATCAATATCGCGAGCCGGTG
>JAUUYV010000252.1 GCA_030590275.1 Porticoccaceae bacterium | reverse complement strand
GACGACTGATGGTGTGATCTTTTTTGGTACCAGTACCGATTCCACACTTGAAGCTTTGGACCTTTTACATCCAGAAGGGATTCATCTGGATGGATTGCGGGTTCGCAGTTTTCCCTTTAACAAAGACGTTTCTGATTTTATTGATCAACATGAACGGGTGTTTGTCGTTGAACAAAACCGCGATGGTCAGTTACGAAAGTTGTTGATTGGTGAGTGCGATATTAATCCACGTAAATTACTGCCCATTAATTATTTTGCGGGCATGCCGATAACGGCCCGTTTTATTCGTGATCGCATTCGAGCTGGTGTCAAGGGTGGAACTGTAGTGCCGCTGGAGCGCAAACCGAAGAAGGCTGGAGAACAATGACTTATATTCGTCCCCAATTTCGTCACCCCGATACGCCGGCTAATGAGCTAGGGTATACCCGTAAGGATTACGAGGGTGGCCTTTCCACTTTATGTGCGGGTTGTGGTCACGATTCGGTGAGTGCTGCGATTATTGAAGCGTGTTTTGAGCTTGCTATCGAACCTCATCGCGTAGCCAAGATATCAGGCATCGGCTGTTCGTCAAAAACGCCGACCTATTTTCTGGGTAATTCTCACGGTTTTAACTCGGTTCACGGTCGTATGCCGTCCGTTGCTACCGGGGCTAACCTGGCTAATCGGGAAATGATTTACGTCGGAGTATCCGGCGATGGTGACAGCGCATCTATCGGCCTGGGTCAGTTTGCCCATGTTACTCGTCGTAACCTGAACATGCTTTATATCGTTGAGAACAATGGTTGCTACGGTCTTACCAAGGGTCAGGATTCTGCTACTGCAGACGTGGGCTCTACCAGTAAGGCCGGAAAACCAAACCCCTATGATCCCATTGATCTTTGTACTCTAGCTCTGCAGCTGGGAGCGACTTATGTGGGGCGCAGTTTTTCCGGCGATAAGGCACAGTTAGTTCCCTTGATTAAAGGAGCTCTGTCTCATAATGGCTTTGCGTTTCTGGACGTTATTTCGCCCTGTGTTACTTTTAACGATACACCAAAATCTACCAAAGCCTATGACTTTGTTCGCGAGCATATTGAGGCGACCGGAAAAATGGATTTTGTTCCCGTCAAGCAAGAAATAACCGCCGACTATGAGCCCGGTTACACTCAGGAAGTCACTCTCCACGATGGTTCGGTGATCCACCTGTATAAGGAGGATAACAGTTCAGGGCGTAATTCTGTTCGTGATCGCAACGAAGCTCTATATCGGGTTCAACAGTATAAAACAGAGGGCAAGATTCTAACTGGTTTGCTTTACGTTGACCCTGATAGTCAGGATCTTCATAGAACCCTGGGTACGGTTCGTTGTTCTTTGCGTGACCTGGGTGAAAAAGAATTATGTCCCGGTAATCAAACCCTGGAAACGATTAATACCAGTTTTCGTTAATGGGCGAGGTTTCGACTTGTAATCGCTCAATGTGCTGAGGAATGTAATAACCAGGGTTTGAACAGTTTTAGTTACTGGAACATTGATCGAAGAAGGGCAAAAAAAAGCACTACCAGAAATATCTGGCAGTGCTTTTTTTTGAAGTAATTTTACTTTGTCTCCGGCATCACATCAGTTTCAATGACCCCTGGATTAGTTAATAGCTCCCACTGTTTTAAGTTCCGCTAATTTGTCGGCGCTGATGCCCCAGTCGGCAAGAGCTTCCGCAGTGTTTTCACCAGGTTTAGGCGCAGGCCCCTTAATAGACGATGGGGTTTTACTAAATCGTGGTGCGGGAGCAGGGTGCATCTGTCCGTCGACGTTTATAAAGGCATTACGCTCCTTATTGTGAGGATAGTCGGGTGCTTCTTCTAGCGTCAATATGGGTGCGAAGCAGATATCGGTGTTTTCCATCAACTGGCACCATTCGTCGCGGGTTTTGCTGAGGAACAGGGCTACCATTTTTTCTTTCATGGAGGGCCATTGACCTTTGTCCATTTGTTTTGGCAGGCTGTCGGGGTCGAGATCTAGTTTTTCCAGTAATTCTGCATAAAACTTTTTCTCGATGGAGCCGATTGAGATGTATTTTCCATCCCTGGTTTCATAAGTGTTATAGAAGTGGGAGCCACTATCGAGAATATTGGAGGCTCGCTCGTCGGTCACTCCACCCGAAGCTTTCATGCCATAAATAGAGGTCATCAGTGATAAGGCGCCATCTACCATGCCTGCATCCACTATCTGTCCAGTACCCGATCCTTTGCATTCGACCAGGGCGGCGAGAATGCCGGTGAGTACAAACATAGTTCCACCGCCGAAGTCGCCGACTAGATTCAGGGGTATGGCGGGTGGTTCGTCATTGCTGCGGCCTATGGCATGAAGTGCGCCAGAGAGAGAAATGTAGTTGATGTCGTGGCCTGCGCACGCTGATAAAGGCCCTTCCTGGCCCCAGCCGGTAACCCGAGCAAAGATTAGTTTTGGGTTCCGCTTCATGCAGACCTCGGGCCCAATGCCCAGGCGCTCCATGACGCCAGGTCGGAAACCCTCAAGCACCACATCAGCCTGATCAATTAGAGTTAACACGGTTTCTATCGCTTCTGGTTTTTTCAGGTCGAGGGCGACTGAACGCCGGCCACGATTAAGATAACTGAATTGAGGCTGCATGGAGATGCCAAGTCCGGCATCCTGGGTACGGTCGATACGAATCACCTCCGCCCCCATATCCGATAACATCATTGCGCACATTGGTGCGGGGCCGATGCCCGCCATCTCAATAACTTTATAACCGCTAAGTGGTCCGCCCATTTTCAACTCCTTTAGTTTTTGCTAGTTTAATCGCGTTTAAAGAAAAAATGACTGCTACAAATACCGTATTTGCTGTCAAGGTTATCAGGCCGCCAGCATCCTGTCCTTTTTTATAGTACGGAGCAATGCAGTGAGCTATCCGTCGGTTGAGTCGATAAACCCCATTAATTTTTTGACCTCTTTTTTAAGTATCTTGCCATTGGCGTTACGGGGCAGGGGTGAATCGCAAAAATCGATACGTTCAGGTATTTTGAAGGCTGCTATTTGTCCAGCCATATGCTCCTGTAGTGTCTGTTCTGTGGCCTCGGAATCTGGTTTTAACTGCACCATTGCGACAACGGTTTCGCCAAGCAGGTGGTGAGGTGCACCCACCACAGCGGTATCGAGGACATCGGGATGGGTGTGCAGAGCGTTTTCTACCTCTATGCAGTAAATGTTTTCTCCGCCGCGCAATAGCATATCTTTGGCGCGGTCAACCACGTAAAGAAAACCATCACTGTCCCGATAGCCCAGATCCCCGGTGTGTAGCCAGCCTTCGGTCAGTGCCGCAGCAGTGGCTTCCGGGTTGTTCCAGTAAGCTTTAAACACTTGTGGGCCTTTGATCCATATCTCTCCGATTTCTTCCGGAGCAAGGTCCTTGTCATTGTCATCGACAATGCGTACTTCGGATATTGGAGCGGGCGCGCCAGCGCTTTTTGGGCGGGCCAGGTAGTCTTCAGCAACATTAACCGAGGTGACACCGGATGTTTCGGTAAGCCCATAGCCGTTACTGGCTGAGGAGTTAGGAAACGCGGCTTTAACTTGCTGGGCCAGCTCCGGTGAGGGCGGGGCACCGCCGTACAGTACGGCAATCACTGACGAGGTGTCATGTTGATCGAAAATGGGTGATTCAATGACCTGCATTGGCATCGAAGGTACCCCGCCGAAAGAGTGCAGACCTTCCTTTTCGATCAGACGGATGGCGTCATCGGCATCCCATTTATACATAAATACCAGTTTATTCCCCTGTACTGTGCTGCCACAGAGCATGGCGATGGAGCCGGTGACATGAAACAGTGGGACACTGATCAGTTGGCCTAATTGCTCCGTGGATGCTTGCGGGGTGCGGCCATAGCGATACTCAGTTCGAGCCCGCAAAT
>JAUUYV010000040.1 GCA_030590275.1 Porticoccaceae bacterium | reverse complement strand
TCGTCGTCCATAGAAACGCCGCCATGACCCAACACGCTTGAACTAAAAACAACCAGACTCACATACAAGCACCGCACTACGCTTAATGGCTTCATTCAATACTATTTCCGGTTAGATTAAAAAAAGCGTGGCAATACTGGCCCACCGATTTCCTGGTAATAGCGATTACCATCTTCGTCATAATAAAAGACCATTCCAGCAAACCAGCTATCCGGGTCATGGATCATGCCGGTCATTCTGTAGGTCTCCCATAAAGCATCGGAGGCCAGCAATTCTACCGGGACAGACTGCCCAGGCTGAATCACATCGACGGACACCTGCAGTCCATCTTTAGATACCATCTCTTCGCCTTCAGAAAGTTTTCCGGCTTCAACGCCAAAATCATTCATAAAACGGATATTGGCCGTAATAAACTCCCCAACCCTGATTGGGCTAGTACCGTTATTGGTCATGATCGTACGCATCGTTAAGTTTCTGCCACCCAACTCATAGGTTGCGTGCTCGACCTCAATCTCCAGACCGCCTTTAGCTGGCGCTTCAGCCTCCACTTCTATTTTCCCGGTCTGCAGAGGAATGGTCACAGGATACTTATGTTCAGCCCATAGGTAACCGGTCAAAATTAGCGCGAGCGTCACTACAAGAAAAATACTGGATACCACGAAATCCCTTGTTGTTATTAGATCGCTAGCCTCAGTTCCCAGAGAACGAACACGAATGAAGCGCGGAATAAAGCCCTCTTTCCGAACCAACCAAAACAACAAATAAGCGATACCTATAACAATCCAGAGCACATGCCAGAAATAAACATTACCAAGACCAACGACCTCGAGGTCTATGACGTCACCCGGCAAAGTAGTAATTTCATTGACGAAGCGACCTGCACCCTCTACTGCATCAACTTCGAGCCACGTACCTTTACCTACCACCGGCCCTGCAGCTTCCACATTGATTAAGGGGTGAACATGGTAACGTCCCGGTATTCGAGCACGCAACACAACTTTATAGTCGTAAACCTTACCCTGCTCCAAAGAAGTCGAGCGCATCATCGGCACACCGTTGATCTCAGCGTGCTTCTTAAGAAAGGTAGGCCCAGGCACGCCAACGTTAAGATAGACCGTACCATCTACACCCGGCAGCTGGTGTGGCCAATGTTTTGAGGGAATAAATTTACCCGTAACAGTCACCGTGTCACCCACCTTAACGTGGGTGGGCGAAACTACCGTATCAAACCAGTGCAAGGTCCTCATCCGCATGCTAGCCAACTGAGCACGCTCTCCATGCGCCAATACATCGTTCGATAGCATCACCAGCACCATCAAGGAAAAAAGACCGCCGACAATTCGCTTGCTATTCATTTTATTCTGTCACCCACTCAATCAAAGACATAGTTAATCTATAGTTAGTCTAAAAACACAATCAAATAATACGCCGCGCGTAGATATCCAGGCGGTTAATCGCAGCCCCCAGGCCAAGAAAAAGACTGTATACAACAATACCCACAACACCAGAGAAAACCGCCGTTAAGGGGGTAACCGAGCCCCCAAGGTTACGCAGTGTCGACTCCTCAATAATCCTCAAATACTCGGGTGTCGTGGTGCGAATATACTCAAAGCCCATGACATCAGCGACCGACATCAACATACCGTTATACTCTACCGGCACTTTGGTAGCTGCGAATACCGGCCAATTTAGCGGCCACACCAGGAAAGAAAACAGATAGGCACCAACAACAGCGGTTACAACCAAACTCCGCGTTATCACCAGAACGCAATCGAGAATTATCCCCACCCCTATATAGGTTGAGGGAAAAGTAAACGACATGGGGAAAAAGGTGAATTCATAAAAATTCAAATAGCGACTTATCCATCCCACCAGAACCAGGAGTATGGTAACGGCGGTAGCTATTATCGGCAGGCGCAGCCTCACCCAGATCCCATACGTAAAGGCCCCACACAGCACTAGAAGCGTATTCGGTGAAACCAGGGGCCACCAACGGCGGTCGCGCCAATCGGCCCAGTAGTCCCAGTCTCCCGCGGTGAGGGTGTACTGAATTTGCACCCCTAAGGTAATAAAGGCAAACAACACCAAAATGATAACTCCGTCGAAACGACGGTATAGTTTCATAGCCTTTGGATTGTCTAATGAGGCCAGATCAAGCGCGTAACCTTTCTCAACAGCTGCCTGCGCTGCCTGCTCCTCGCTCAGTACCTGCGAATCGCTCATAGTAATACCTCACCCTGTGCAAAAATTTTGGAAAATCATAAGAGAGTCTGTGCGCGCTGAATCTACACGCAACTACAACTAAATACTATTATTAAAATAAAAATATCCCCGCAATTTGTACTTACGGGGATATATAAAGAAGCCCTACTAACTACTAGCTGTAGAAGAAGGTAATCAAGCCGCTTTTTGTTCCTCGGCAGGAACTACAGTACCTGTCGTTTCAGCAATCAAGCGCCCCATATTGGTAAACAACTGAACTGCCAGGGGTACGAAGAAGAACAGTGACCAGCCCAGGAACACAAAGCCCCAGTGAACCGGCGCTGCAAACAACTCTTCCGCATACCAGAAAGTGTGGCCCCACTCATTAAAACCGTAGTTAGGCATAATCATCACAATACCGACCACAACCATCAGGAATGGCACCGAAATTCGATTCGCATAAGCTGGCAAACGTGTGTGAGCATAAATAAACGAAGGAATCAGCATCGCGGTTACCGCAGGCAATGCAAAGTAGAAGATAACGATATGAGTTGGCGTAAAGTCAGTATCCCGAATAGTAACCTGATGCCAGGCAGCGTCCGACTCAACAGCATTGGTCGCGATAACTGCAGCCCAAAGACCAATCACTGTAAAGATTCTCAAAAGAATCCAATAACGATCCAGCTCTTGCTGCTTGGTTAAGTAACTTAAATCCTTTTCCCTGCTAAGCCACAGGTAAGCAGACATAATAACCGTAAACCCACCCAAAATAATAAGCTCACCATAGAGCAAAGGCATCCAGTACTTCTGGAATTCCGGCGAAAAGTAATCGGTACCCACCGTGAATGCCATTTCGTTTAGATAAATCCTGACAGCTATACCCACCGCGATCACGAAAGACCCCAATATCCAGGTAAAACGATTGCGCTTAAAATGGGCACCTATAAGCCCACTCGTCGTAGTCTCCGCAGTTAAATCTATCGTGTTGTCTACTGCACTTATTTCAGCCATTTCCTTTACCCCACCCTAATTTTAATTTAGTTATTTATTGAGCCCTTAACTACCCGACCACTGTGGTTCAACAAGCTTAAATACCAAGTTGAGAAGCCATAGCCAAAAACAAGCTAAAACAGCGGTTGACCTCATGACCGTACTATAGCCAGTTTGCAGACGGCGACTATAGGGCTAAATGTGACAAGCCTACTGCAGAAAGTGACACGACCAATTAAAACCCCCTCCCTGACGCCCCACAAAATACACCGGTAACATATTGTTTTTATTAATATAAATAAAAATTTGAGCACTTAATATGCCTAAGCACCACCTGCGGGCTGTCATAATCATTATAAGAAACCAGAACGAGTTCGCGTCGCTAACTGCCAGCATATTAAATATTCTCGGCGTAGCACAGTCACTATACAACCATACTACAACCGTTTTACAGGCCGCTAAAACCTTAATCTCTACCCGCGCTCTTACCGGTAGAGTTAAACGGAATACCAGCATACACTAGCACGCACTTAACTAAGTGTTTAGCACACCCAACCAATATGGCCAAACATCACTATCCCAGCAGTGAAGACATTGAACGAGTGGTTAATCAGCAACCAACCGACAGCAAGTACGTAACCTCTAGCTATGCAAACCTGGTTTTTCATACGCTGGGTAGTACACCAGAGATAGAAGACATCTTCGCTCGGCATGGCGTTACCCGTGAACTACTCGAAAATTCGGCCGGCTCCATCAAGCTGGAGCCAATAGCCGAGGCCGTATTCGAGATTCTCGAAGTCCTGAATATTCCCGATGCCGGACTTTCACTTGGCTCAAAACTCCATGTCTCCACCCACGGTCCCGTCGGTATGGCGATTATTTCCGCCGAAACCGTGGGCCAGGCAATTCGAGATGCGGCCAAGTATTATCAAACCTCCATTACCTTTTGCGATCTAGACGTATATTATCGAGACGACAAGATTATTCTCGAGGTCGTAGAAACTCACCCTTTCCCCCAGCTGCAAACAGTCGTCATTGAAGCACTTATGCTAACCCTCCAGAACGCACTGGAATTTGTGAGCGGAAAGAAACTTGTCGATAGCAAAGTAACTTTTGCTTTTCCACCGCCGGCGTATGCTGATCAGTACGAGATCTACTTTTCTGGAGAGGTTGAATTTAACAGTGATAAGCATTTAATGGTTTTACCCGCCGCTATCGCTAACATACGCTGCATAACCGCCAATTCTCAACTCCACCGCCTCGCAGAAGAACAGCTAAAGCAGAAAATGCAGGAAATCCGCGCTGACAATCTTACGGTGCAGCACGTCCTCGCGGAAATGCGCAAACAACCCAGCAGCATACCGACGCTAAAAGATATGGCGAGTTACTTTAATGTTTCTTCTCGCACTTTAATGCGTTATTTACAGGCCGAAGGTACCACCTATCGCGATATGCGCAATATAATTCATAAACAGATGGCCATAGACTCACTGAGCAACAGCGATGACTCAGTCGACGCCATCGCAATGGAACTTGGCTACCAGGATACCGCGAGTTTCCGACGCGCCTTTAAACGCTGGTGTGGGATCTCGCCTAGCGAGTATCGTAAGGAATTTAAAAAATAGTAGTCATTTCTAAGTTTTTGTATTGTTCAATACCTGGGCGATCTTAATCGCTCTTACTCGATTCATAGACCATACTGAATATCCGCCCAATCTGTAACCACAGGACCTAACCATGGCTCAATCTTCCATCAACATATCACTGGCTGGAAAAACCGCCCTCATCACAGGTTCCGCCCGCGGTTTGGGTGCAGAGATGGCTCACACTTTCGCCCGCGCAGGCGCTGCGATTATGATCACCGATATCCTTGAAGATCTCGGCAAAGAAACAGTGGCGAGCATTGAACGAGAGGGCGGACAAGCTGCTTTCTTAAGTCATGACGTGACTAGCGAGGCCGACTGGGAGCGCACCATCGCAGCAACTATCAAGCAGCTTGGCGGGCTCGACATTGTCGTCAACAATGCGGGAATCGAAATTTGCGCGCTACTCGAAAATACTGAACTCAGTGACTTTCAACGCATCCTGGATATCAACGTAAGCGGCGTATTCCTTGGTATGAAGCATGCCTGCAAAGCAATGAAGCCAGGCGGCGCAGCGGGCAAAGGCGGCTCAATCATTAACCTGTCATCAGTTGCCGGGCTACGTGGATTTTCCGGCCTTAGCGCCTATTGCGGAAGCAAGGGCGCAGTAAAACTGCTCTCCAAAGCTGCCGCCGTGGAGTTTGGCAGTCTCAAATATGGCATACGGGTTAACTCTATCCACCCGGGCCTGATCCCTACCGATATGGGCACGGCAGTACTCAAAGGCTTTGTGGAAGCGGGGCTAGGAGCAGACGAAATTGCCGTACAAAAAGCTTTTGAACGCAGCACACCGCTGGGCATGAAAGGAGAACCCGCCGATATCGCTAAGGCAGCATTATTTTTAGCCAGCGACCAGTCTCCCTGGGTGACTGGATCAGAAATCGTGGTAGATGGTGGAGCTACCGCCTCTTAGACCAGGTGCCTCTCTATGATTCAAGCACCTTGCTATTGCGCTCTATCGCTATAACAAACCCCGGTTGAACTGGATACAAATAAGCCAGGCGCAAACCGACGGAGGAAACTTGATACCTGAGATAAAGCTTATCGACTTTTAACACTCGATATCCAACGCAGGATACGAACCCACTGCTCACGGTCGAGGAGAGTTTTAACCGGCGCAAACTCAAACACCGACAAACCCCGCTCAGCAGCTTTAATGTAATTTTGACTCGCGCGCAAAAGGGCGAGATGACGCAACTTTTTGCCGTTTGGTAACTTAAGCCCCTCAAGATACTCATTAAGATCACCCGCTGCCAGGGTGTTCTCGCGAACCCGGTTAGCTATCGTGGCGACTTTAACCTCCGAATTAACAACGCGACGCAAATGTTTTATTTCCATCAAAAACCGGATAGCAGCTCGCTCATCAATGGGAGAGGGCAAAATCGGCATCAATATGGCATCCGCCTTAGCAACCAGACCAGCCAAAGGCCGACCGTGGAAGGCTGCCGGACTATCCATGATGAGATAATCGGTGTCCGCCGGAATACGTATTTTTTCTTTATGGCCCGCCAAACCGGTGATAGGAGCACGTTCAGCCGGCCGTGCTGCCAACCACTCCAGACTAGATTCCTGTGGGTCATAGTCGGCAAGAACTACGCTTTTACCTTTTGCCGCGTAGTACCCCGCCAGGTTAGTTGCAATTGTGGACTTACCACACCCCCCTTTGGAATTAACAATTAATACGGAACGCATCGAGTAGCCTTATCTTATTTAAATCATTGGGCGTTTAAAACCATAGAAACCGCTTGATTTCCGGCCGCAATTAAACCACCACCAGAGGGTTTTTTAAATCAAAAAACCAATAAATATGCAAATAAAATATTATCTTTTTTTTAGCTCCCCCTATTGAACTATTTCAGGACTAGTGACAGGTATAACCTCCATCAATAATCAACTCAGTACCGGTCACGTAGCGAGACTCATCGGAGGCCAGGTATAAAATACCGTAACCCTGATCCTCAGGTTCGGCCATATAGCCAATCACTATTTCACGCTGCACACGCTGAAGGTCTTCTGGGCCGAACAAGTCGCCCACGCTATCCGCCATTGGCGTTTTAGTAAACCCAGGATGTACCGAATTAACCCGAATATTGTATTTTTTTCCAGCACAGTAAAGCGCCGCTGACTTGGTAAACAAACGGACACCACCTTTGCTGGCATTGTAGGCTGCTGAGCGCGGGTCACCGATAATGCCCTCGATAGAGGAGATATTGATAATACTGCCACCACCATTGAGCTTCATTTGTTTAACGGCATTCTGGGTGCCCATAAACACTGCTTCCAGATTAACCGAATGCACAAAACGCCAGTGCGCCAGGTCGCTCTCCTCAAGGTCAGTACCGGCACCAACACCGGCATTGTTAACCAATACATCCAGGCGGCCGTAATGCTCGACCACCTGTGTAATCACTTCCGGCCAACGGCTTTCAGAGGTGACATCCTGCTCAATAAACAGGGCGTCGTAACCCTGGTCTCGCAAGGCCTGAGCAGCGGCTTCACCCTCCGTGGGACGAATATCGGTAATCACCACTTTGCCGCCTTCCCGGCACATTAATTCTGCACTGGCGTAACCTATACCCGCGGTGCCACCGGTAATCAAACACACTTTACCCTGAACTCTTCCCATTATTTTTCTCCACCCAGCGCATCAGTGAGCGGTAAAGCCGCCATCGATCACCAGTTCCGACCCGGTCATATAGCGAGACTCGTCGGACGCCAAAAACAAAATTCCGTAGGCCTGGTCAATAGCTTCTGCCATATGACCAAGGGGAATCTCTCCGAAAAGGCGCTCTGCATCGGCTTCAGAAAATGTATCAGCTGCTTCGGTAAGCAAGGGGGTTTCGGTAAAGCCAGGGTGCACGGAGTTAACCCGGATGTTGTATTTTTTTTCGGCACAATAGAGAGCCGCCGATTTTGTAAACAACCTCACGCCTCCTTTACTAGCGTTGTAAGCACCAAATTTGGGATCGCCAACCAGGCCCTCGATAGAGGAAATATTAATAATGCTACCGCCACCATTGAGCTTCATTTGCTTAACAGCATTCTGGGTGCCCATAAACACCGCTTCCATATTCACCGCGTTAACAAAGCGCCAATGGGCCAAATTGGAATTCTCCAGGTCGGTCTCCTCGCCAACACCGGCATTATTTACCAACACGTCCAGTCGTCCGTATTTAGTGACCACTTCAGCCAACACTTCTTTCCAGCGAGCCTCATCGGTTACGTCCTGTTCGATAAATATGGCTTCGTAACCTTTATCACGCAGAGCTTGAGCAGATGCTTCACCTTCTGTCGGACGAATATCGGTAATCGCTATCTTGCCGCCCTCCTGGCCGAATAGTTCCGCACTGGCGTAGCCAATACCCGTGGTGCCTCCGGTAATCAAACACACTTTATCCTGTACTCGCCCCATGGTTTTTCTCCCTTTATAAAATAATTAATTGTAATTTATGATAACTAAGGGCCACTGAGTCATGCCTCTAGCTATTAAGAACCTTTAGCCATTTAGAGCCTTCAGCTATTAAGGGCCCTCAGCTACCGAGAGCCTTCAGCTGTTAAGAGCCCTCCGCCACTAAGAGCCCTCGACAACACGATCAAACAGGGCCTCTATTTCCGCTTTCTCCAAGCCTTCAGTAATAAATATAAAGCGGCTTTCCGCTCGCCCACCAGGCCAGAGTGGCAACCAGGTCAGTGGGTAGACCTTCTCTCTAACGGCATGAACCACCGCAGGAGTAGATTCTCGCCCCGCCACCAGAGCCAAACCTTTAACACGCAATAGTTGCTCGGGCTTATAATTCACCAGATCCTGAAAAAACAAAACAAGATCGGCCAGAGCCATCGGTTTTTCGAGGCACAGGGTAAAGGTATTAATACCATTGTGCGAGTGCTTCCTGTCCCGTCCAGACTGCTCTACAGCTAACCAGCGCTCGAAGTCGGTCGCATTATATTTGCCTGGGTAATAGCCATCGGCAAGCAGATCATTGAGCTCGAACTCAGACACCTCCCTAATACTCGCTCCAGGGTTGAGGTCCGCGAGACGCTCCCGCAGACCTTCAGAGGAACTTGCCTCAGGCAGTTCGGTTTTACTAATCAACAGCTGATCGGCCAGAGCCACCTGGCGGCGAGAAACTTCCTGATCAATCAGGGTTCTCTCGCCGGCCACAGCATCCACCAGGGTGACTACCGACTGCATGCGGTAGACCTTTTTTAGCTCTGTGTTAGCCATAAAGGTATGAATGATGGGCACCGGATCGGCCAGCCCTGTG
>JAUUYV010000072.1 GCA_030590275.1 Porticoccaceae bacterium | reverse complement strand
TCATACCGCGTATGGAGTCGGAAGCCGTAGTTGCCAACTCCGCTGCGATCCAGCCACCAAAACCCAGGCCGACCAGATAAGGTTTTTGCTTCAGATCCATTTCGCGAAGCATCCACTGACATACGGTGGCCATATCGCGAGCACTGCGCATCCAGTCGGGACGGTCTGATGTATCGAATCCGGGGAGGGAAGGGATGTAGATGGTAAAGTTTTCAGCGAGCTTGTTGTAAAAGGGTAGCCAGCCGGGGTTGCCGATATCATGGTGTAGCACGACCAGTGGCTCGCCTGAGCCGCCCGTAAGAATATCGATATTTTGCTGGTTAATACTTAGTTTAATGGTGGAACTTATCATCATATTATCCGGTCCGAGTGCGGCTTGCGGAGCCTGTTGCTCGGTGTTGTAGATTCAGAGCAGCGAGCACTAAAGCCTGACGCCCTGATACATTGTTATTGTTATTGCACGCCACCGTCGAGGTTTGAAGGAAAAAACGACAGCTTCTGGAAGCGTACCCTTGTAAGGGAGCCAACAGAGCATAAGAGCCCTTTTCGCCTGTGTCCACAATATTTGCTAACTGCTTCTGGCTTGTGGTTCTCTAAACGACAGTTCAGCATTAGCTATATGGGATGAGTAGGTAGATAGATTTCCCTAACAGAGCACCACTATTAGAGACCTAAAGAAATGATGAACCAGTTGGTTTTGCGACTATCATTATTCAGCCGGGCTTATTCGCTGGTCGTTTTCCTCCTGTTCGTACCTTCAGCGGAAGCGGATAGTTCCCAGCTCGATAAGCTCCTCAATCTGGTCGACCAGCGGTTGCAATTGATGCAAGCGGTGGCTGCCTACAAATATGTTAATGGCATAGAGATTGAAAACCTCGAGCGTGAAGTTCAGGTTTTGGCCAGAGCCACGGAGAGTGCCGGGGAGCAGAGCTTAGATCCCAAATCGGTAGAAGTGTTTTTTCGTCTGCAAATTCAGCAGGCCAAAACGGTGCAGCAGGCCTGGATTAAACATTGGTTACAAGATGGGCAAAAAAAGGGGCGGAATGAGGATAAAAGCCCCGATGCGGAAAGTATCCTCGATCTTAATACTCAGACGCGGCCAAAACTTATAGAGCTGGGTGAGTTAATCGTTGCGCAAATCCCAAAAACCTTGCCTGAGTTACACGATAACAAGCTCTTTGCTCAAAACCAGAATAAGGTAGAGCAATCGATTAACACTCGTTTTGTTACCCGGGAGATGAAGCAGCAGTTATTACACGCGCTGATATTGATAGAGGCATCTCCGTCGAAAATAAGCGCAGATGGAAATAACCGGCTAGCTCGCATCCTGGATCACGGCATGCTGCGAGTGGGCACGACTGGTGATTACCAACCCTTCAGCTTTGTCGACTCTGCAACCGGAATATACACCGGTGTGGATATTGATCTTGCCGAGCAGCTTGCTAACAGCCTGGGGGTGGAGCTCAAACTGGTACGGACCTCATGGCCAACATTAATGGCAGATCTCGCCGCCGATCAGTTTGATGTGGGGATGAGTGGCATAAGCCGAACTCTATTGCGGCAACGCACCGCTTTTTTCTCAGACACCTATTCTGTTGGCGGCAAAACGCCCATTGCTCGATGTGATGCTGTGGATAAGCTCAATAGCCTGAGCAAGATTGATCAGCCGGGTATTCGCGTCATCGTCAACCCCGGCGGTACCAACGAGAAATATGTGCGTAGCCATATTAAACAGGCGCAAATTATTAGCTACCCGGATAACACCACGATTTTTGAGCAGATTCTCGACCAGCAGGCTGACGTGATGATTACCGATGCTATTGAAGTGAAGGTGCAGGAGAGTATCCAGCCCGGGCTTTGCGGTAGCATGCCAGGTGAACTGCTTACTCGTGCCGAAAAGGGTTTTTTAATGCCGCAGGACATAATGTTGATGGAATATGTAAACGCCTGGTTAGGGAAACTAAAACAATCCGGAAAATTGGAAGAGTATTTTTCCCGGCAACTTTCTCCCGAGTAAAGTAGGCTAACTGCCCCCAGGTTTTGTCCATTCATTTCGCACTGGTTGATTTTGGTCGGGTAAAGACTCTTCGTAGCAAGCATTGCAGCAGGTTTTTCTATACACTTGCGCGCTTTTTCCCCAGCGGTTTACTGTAGTGCTTATATCTCTCGGCTAGATAGAGCCTTCAGCTGATTTTGATAGAACCCTCAGCTAAACTTGCATAGAGCCCTCATCGGGAAAAGCTGCCGCTACTAAGCCTGCCTCATCAACCTCATAGAAGTATCGAAAAGTAATGATTGAAACCTGGAAGAAAGACTGGTTGTCTAACCCGCGAGGAGATCTACTGGCGGGGCTTGTTGTCGCTCTGGCGCTTATCCCCGAGGCCATTGCCTTCTCTATTATCGCCGGGGTTGACCCTAAAGTAGGCCTGTACGCTTCGTTTTGTATTGCCGTCACCATTGCCTTCACGGGTGGCCGACCGGGGATGATCTCTGCTGCCACGGGCGCTATGGCACTGTTAATGGTGACACTGGTCAAAGAACATGGCCTGGAATATTTATTAGCGGCCACCTTGCTTACCGGGGTATTGCAGATTCTCGCGGGTTTTTTGAAGCTCGGTGGGTTGATGCGCTTTGTGTCTCGCTCGGTGGTGACCGGTTTTGTAAATGCTCTGGCAATTTTGATCTTTCTCGCCCAGCTGCCGGAGCTAACTAATGTCACCTGGCATGTCTACGCCATGACGGCTGCCGGTTTGGGTATTATTTATCTCTTCCCCCTTATACCACTTGTCGGTAAGGCCCTGCCTTCTCCATTGGTGTGCATACTATTACTCTCGGTTTTATCCATTGCGATTGGTCTGGATATTCGTACGGTGGGTGATATGGGCGAGTTACCCGATACCCTGCCTATTTTCCTGTGGCCCGATGTGCCGCTGAATATGGAAACTCTGACAATCGTTTTCCCTTACGCCATTGCACTGGCACTGGTGGGCTTGCTGGAATCGATGATGACTGCCTCCATTATTGATGACCTCACCGATACCAGTAGCGATAAAAACCGCGAGTGCAAAGGCCAGGGTATTGCCAATATCGGTGCCGGGCTAATGGGTGGTATGGCCGGGTGCGCAATGATTGGCCAGTCTGTTATTAATGTTAAATCGGGCGGTCGCGGGCGCTTGTCTACCTTTGTGGCAGGTTTGTTATTAATCATCATGGTGGTGTTTCTCGATGAGTGGATCGGCCAAATTCCCATGGCGGCTCTGGTTGCCGTAATGATTATGGTCTCCATCGGTACGTTCTCGTGGGATTCCCTCCGAAACCTCAAAAAAAGCCCGCTTTCCAGTAACGTGGTGATGATATCTACCGTGGTGGTGGTGGTTGCAACCCACAACCTTGCCCTGGGCGTGTTTGTTGGCGTATTGCTGGCAGCTATGTTCTTTGCCAACAAAATTGGCCGTTATATGGCGGTTAAAAATGAAGCCGGTGAGCAGGATGGCGAGCGTATCTATAAAGTAGTAGGGCAGGTTTTTTTCGCCTCGTCTGAGCAGTTTGTGCAATCATTCGATTTTAAAGAAGTGCTGGAGCACGTCACCATTGATGTGAGCGATGCTCACTTCTGGGATATCACCGCTGTTGCCGCCCTCGATAAAGTAGTGATCAAGTTTCGCCGTGAGGGGGCCGAGGTTAATCTGGTGGGTATGAACGAAGCCAGTTCGACCATTGTCGACTGTTTCGGTGTGC
Organism: Porticoccaceae bacterium; assembly: GCA_030590275.1. The sequence goes on along the minus strand of JAUUYV010000072.1, from coordinate 3,915 downwards.
ATAATAAGCCAGAAAAAGTAGAGCAAATGCTCGAAACGCATTAACTTGAAGTTTGCAGGGGAGTTCAAATGAGTAACATTGTTAGCTGTATAGATGGTTCTGCCGGAGCTACGGCCGTCTGCGATGCGGGAGCCTGGGCTAGCCGGCGCATGAGCGCGCCACTGCAATTGCTGCATGTGCTCGATAAATCAAAATCTCCGGCCCACAGCGATCTTTCTGGCAGTATCGGTGTCGATAGTCGTAAGCACCTGCTGGATGAACTCACAGAGCTCGATCAAAAGCGTAGCAAGTTGGCACTGGAACACGGCAAACTCATGCTCGAAGCTGCCCGACATCGAGTCGAAGAGCAAGGCGCGAAAAATATCGTTGCCCTGCAACGCCACGGTGCTCTGGTAGAAACCGTTCTCGAAATGCAGGAAGACACTCGTCTGCTTATTATGGGCCGCCAGGGCGAAAGCCATGCCGGGCAATCTCTGGCAATTGGTAGTCAGCTAGAAAGCGTCATTCGCGTGGTAGACAAACCCTTAATGGTTACCCTCGATGTATTCAAAGTACCCACTAATTTTATGGTGGCTTATGATGGTCGTAGTGTCACCCAAAAAGCACTCGATACCCTTATTGCTAGTCCCTTATTAAAAGGCCTGCCTGGCCATCTGGTGGCAGTCAACAATACTAACCTGGATCGCAGTCAGGACTTACAGGCTGCTGGCAACAAGTTGGAGGCCGCTGGTTTTAAGGTCACTTGCACTGTGCTCCGCGGTGAAATGCAGTCGGAACTTCAGCGCTACCAGCAGGAGAACGCTATTGATTTAATGGTTATGGGTGCCTACGGCCATTCCCGTATCCGCCGCCTCTTTCTCGGTAGCAATACCACCGACATGGTTAGCAGTAGTGCCATTCCACTCATTATTGTGCGTTAAATTTATACCCTGGTAACAGGTGTATCGTTGATAGTCTGTGGGGTTGGAGTACTACAATCTCGGTTCTGTTCCGGCTGCCTTGCCATAAAGCCTTCGATTAAATATACGATTACCTGAAGAAGAGGGAGGTGTTTCTGACCCCGATACCTTTGGGCTTGAGGCCTGGCCAGGAGAAGATCCAGATATCCTCTTTCCAGTGCATCAGCTCATGTTGGTCAAGCATGGTGTCTACGTGCTGGGAAATATCGGTACGGAAGAGCTAGTGGCCGACAAGGCCTGGGAGTTTTTGCTGATTATTGGTATCCCAAAATATGTGGGTGCCGCGCAGGCTATTATCAACCCAATACATTCGGCGGGAAATACTCTCAGTTGAGCTCCAGAGAAGTCGAAATCTCCGCAAGTTTTGAGGGATAATTTGCAAGCAGAAGACGGCATTTTCTGCCAGTTTCATAAATCAGGTCCGAGATGCTGGAGCTGCCATTTTCCCGTTGCTGGAGCATTGTTTTAGCTCGCTCCATCAGCGCTTCGTACTTTGTTTCTGTAGAAATCCCAAGCGAGGTATACAGCAGGTTAGCCGTCTCCAGTAGAGTCTTTGCATTTTGGGATACAGATTGAACGGTTTTGTTGGAAATGTTCGGGTTTTTCTTCATTCCGCCGGCTGTATATTGATAATAGACGCCACACTCAAGAATAGAATCGGCAAAATCGATAGTTTTTGTTTCTTTATTGCCCTTTGAAACCAGCCCGGAGGATGTGCTGGATAAAAAAATGAGTAACAAACACCCCAGGAGTTTCTTTTTTATAGTCATTCTCACAGGCCCCTTATGTTTAACATTCAATCTATCGGTAATGAGTAGACGGTGCACCTCAATGTAGAAAAGTATCGCGTTATGGGGTTATGCTGGCACAGCTAATAAAATAATACGTGAACAATATGAAGGTTCATGCGACCAGGATTTTTGCCATAGTTCTTTGCCTTATTCTGCCCGGCTGCGAGAGTCCCCAGTTTTTCTACAATCATGCGGGCTGGTTTCTGAACTATCGAGCCGATCGTTACCTCGATTTGGGTTCTACGCAGAAACCCTATGTAAAGCAAGAGATTCGCCTCTGGCTTGACTGGCATCGGCACGCGCAGTTGCTATGTTACGCCGATCTAATTGATCAGTTTGAAACCCGCGCGCGCGAGGATTTGACCAGTGCAGACTTAATCTGGCTGGAAAGCGAATTATCGGGTCATTATGAAACCCTGTTGACTCGTGCGATGGGGCCGACCATGCGCGTTCTTAGTGATTTGGACCAGGATCAGATCAACCATCTGGAAAAGCGCCTGGTAAAAGATCAATCAAAACTGAAGCTGGAGCTTAAACGGGATAGTGAAGACCAGGGGAAAGGTAGAGCTAAAAAGACTATAGCGGGTCTTAAAAAGTGGTTTGGAGGTTTATCTCGTGCTCAGATCCGCTGGGTCTCACAACGCAACCAGGAATTAGCAGATGTCGACGGCCCATGGCTGGAGTATCGGGCGCAGCGAGATCGCTCCTTGATCGAACTCTTGCGCTTTGGGACTGATCCAAAAACCATGGCCCGGACGCTTACACCGATGTGGGCTAACGTAGAGGCCTCAATGAGCAGCGACACCGAAGCACTGATGGGAGCAATAAAGATGCAGAGTAGAGTTATGGCGGTGGATTTCTATGGCATGGCAACAATTAAACAGAAAACCCATTTTTGGAAACGACTTCAGGATTACCGTAACGATTTTCTTCAGTTAGCCAGGAACAAAGCTGGTGCGACCTGCGAATCACCTGGGGCAGTTGCAAGAGTCAGCCAGCTGGCTTTGGAGAATGTCGAATAGAATAAAGGGTGTTTGTGGGAAAGTTTTTATTCGTTGATACCGAGCAATTCCACATCAAAAATCAAGGTTGATCCCGGACCAATTTTCCCCATGCGGCGATTTCCATAGGCGAGATCACTGGGAATAAACAAGCGGGTTTTCTCGCCGATTACCATTAACTGTAGGCCTTCTGTCCAACCACGGATAACCTGATTTAAGCCAAAGGTGATTGACTGGCCACGGTCTACGGAGCTATCGAATACTGTGCCGTCGATTAAAGTGCCATGGTAATGCACTTTTACTTTATCCCTGGGGCCGGGATGTTCTGTACCCTTACCTTTAGACAGCAATAAATATTGCAATCCGGAAGCTGTCGTTTTCACACCTTCTTTGTTTTTATTGGCCATCATAAATTCGAGGCCTTTTTTCATATTGTCGGAAGTGTTTGCATTACCGGCGAGCGATGGTTGCGCTAGTATTAGAGACAGGGCAATAAGGATAATAATTTTGCTCATGATGAGTTTCTCGGCTTTTGGTTTACGATTCTATGAGATATTGGGTCAATCGGTATTGGATTATAGATTTTGGATAATAGTTGATCCTGGGTAGTAAGCCCCATAGGTTTTTACTACCGAGTCTTTAAATTTCGCACAGGGTATGTTGCTCAAGTGATATGGTCAAGCAAGGCAGAGTCATAGGCTGGACTTGCTGGATACTTCTCTGCCTACATAGAACCAACGGCCAGCAGTTCTTTGAAACACAGAAACTTCGTGCATTGTTTGCAGCTCGGAATGATCAGGTTCTCGATACAATGCATTAAATTCTACTGTGGCTTTATCACCGTTTTGCTTGCTGGACAGAACATCGAGCTGTACCCAGTCGACGGTTTTTTGGGAAAGAGACTCAGCACTTAAGTCCCCTCGGGTTGCAGAGAACCAGGTGGCCAGCAAATAGTCTCCGTAGCCGCCTAAAGCATAGGCTGAATAACGGGAGCGCATGAGTTGTTCTGGTGTTTTCGCTAATTGCTCGGTGCCGAGAAAGCGGCCACAGCAGGTGTCGAAAGATTTTTTATGACCACAAATACAGAGTTTAATCATTGCTATCTATTACTCTAAGTCCGATGCTCGACATTTTTACGCACCAGGCTTCAGTGTACGTGAAAAC
>JAUUYV010000298.1 GCA_030590275.1 Porticoccaceae bacterium | reverse complement strand
ACCACGGTTTCGGTCAACGCCGAGTGCCCATGGAAACTAACTATTACGAAACCTATAACCGAGATAATGTCGAACTCATTGATCTCAACGAAACACCCATTGAAAGAATTACCGAGAAAGGCATCCTGACCAGCGGCAAAGAATATGAAGTCGATCTCATTGTTTACGCTACCGGCTTTGACGCCGGCACCGGTGCTATGCGACGGATCGACATTCGCGGTATTGGTGGCCGCACTATCCAGGATAAATGGGCCGAGGCCCTGAGAACCAATATGGGTATGCAGGTTGAGGGCTTCCCTAATTTATTTACTCATGATGGCCCCCACGCGGCTTTTTGTAATATTCCCCGATGCGTACAGGTGACCGTAGACTGGGCCACTGACCTGATCAATCACATGCGTGACGAGGGTTATGAACGTGTTATGACCACGGAAGCAGCAGAGCTAGAATGGACTGCCCATGCCACGGAGCAAGCCAACAAAACCCTATTGAGCAAAACCAAATCGTGGATTATGGGGGACAACATTGAAGGTAAGCCTCGAGACCTATTACTCTATTCTGGCCCGGCACCTCTGTACCGCCAAAAACTAGCAGACTGTGCAGCTAATGATTATGAAGGTTTTACGCTGGAGTAAAAAAGCTCAGAGCACTCTCTACCTGCGACAAGCACCTAAGATAAGCACCTAAAACAAGAACCTAAGATCTTTAAGCAGGGCCATTAACTACTGATTTAATGGCCCTGTTTTTTTCGGGTTTTACTTGGGTCGGTAAACTTTAATGGGATGATATTCCTTCTGGAAATTCGGTTGATCCGCCCACTTCAAACCATTGGTCAAGCCACCATCGACGACCATGGCCTGGCCAGTGACAAAGGTTGAGCGATCACCCGCCAGCCAGCAAGCCATTTGAGCAATATCATCGGGAATGCCAGCCCGCGGTATCGCCTGGCTTTTTTCGAACATGGGTTTGACGCGATCAACCAGGTCATCGGATTTGCCGACACTGTTGGCTGCCAGTGGTGTGGCAATAAAACCGGGGCAAATGGCATTGACGCGAACACTGTGTTCACCCAGCTCCATGGCTACAGATTTGCTCATATGAATTACTGCCGATTTGGCGCCAGCATAGGCGTGGGGACTATAACCAGAGTGTAAGCCCGCGATACTGCCGGTATTAATAATGCTGCCCGATTGCTGCTTTTTCATGACCGGAGCGGCGTATTTCATACCTAGAAACACGCCTTTGACCAAAACGTCATAGGTCATATCAAACTCATCGACTGGGGTATCTTCCACCGGCCCTAAAACACCACCAAAACCAGCGTTATTAAAGATGCAATCCAGGCGTCCCCACTGAGACACAGCGAGGTCAACCGCTGCTTTAACCTGGGCTTCCTGCCTCACTTCAACCTCTGCAAAGACGGCGACGTCGCCCAGCTCCCTGGCTAATGCCTCGCCGCGTTCAACCTGCATATCGGCAATCACAACACGAGCGCCCTCCTCGACAAATAAACGCACACTGCGCTCGCCAATACCGCTGGCACCGCCAGTGATTACCGCTACTTTTCCATCTAATTCCGCCATCATTTTATCTCCTGTGATTGAAATGTTTTGGCAATAGCCATGATAAATCCGATGGACTACTACATCTGTGAATGTCTGTATTGATTATAGCGTTAAGCGTAAGTCCACAAGCGAAACCCCTTAGCCTGTTCAACTCCCATCCCAGTTATGGGTCGGCATATCACACAATATCTCCTCTATTTGCTCACCGCTAAGCTCTTGTTTTTCGATCAGCCCCCGGGCAATTAGCCCGACATAATTGATGTATTCCCGATCAACTAATAGCTCGATAATACTTTCGGCAACAGTATCGAGCACCTGCTCATCTTTGTAGCTCATATCTAGTTGATCAGGATTCGGCAAACTAATTCTGAGGCGTTCGAGCATTAATAACTCTAACAGGGCATCCCGATAATCCTGGCCCCCATGGACTCTCCTATAAGGCTTTTTTAAATAAATAGCCTGGGATACCGGCCCGGCAAAACGAATCCTGGTGGTCACCAGAGTTTCTCGCACGGCTAGAGGCCATAAGTTATGCAGGTCATCCCTACGTAAGTGAACATCGCCAACATGGGGCGTGACATCAAAACGCACCACGCTGCGATTACGGCGCGAACCATGGTCGCCGATTTTAGCGCCAAAAACTTTGCGCTGGTAATAGCGCGAGACCACCACATGCCCTGCTTCATGCATCGCAACGGTAGCAAGGTCTTTCTCTTCACTCATTGCTCATCTCTTCGCCCAGAGCTTTTCATTTTTTGATGTGTATACACTTCGCGCATTTTCGTCCGGCCAGGGCAGGAATGCCTTTGTCTGTAACAAGAGTCTGATATAACAAGAGTAAGTGAAAGCGTATACCTTTACTATTGTCAGACATACAATCATTACCCTTAAAACCACAGAACCTTAAAACTGTAGACCTTAAGATCATTACCCTTAAAATCATTACTCTTTAAATCCTTGCCCTTAAAATAAAAGAACCCTAAACGATTCCAGGAAGATAAACCCTAAATGACCATAAAAGCCCTATCAACAGTATCAATAGATGGCGTTTACAATGGTGCCGTGAAAGCCGCCAATGGAGGGTATATCTGTGGCTT
>JAUUYV010000215.1 GCA_030590275.1 Porticoccaceae bacterium | reverse complement strand
GCAGACCGCCCCCTTGCGCTTGCCACCCTGATTAACAGCAACAGCGGTGTCGTTGACCACTTTCAGGAAGGGCACCACGCCCTGGGATTTGCCGTTAGTGCCTTTAATGTGTGAGCCCAGACCACGAACCGGTGTCCAGTCATTACCGAGACCTCCGGCCCATTTGGAGAGCATGGCATTGTCCTGAATGGCACCGTAAATACCCTCAAGATCGTCGGGTACGGTGGTGAGGTAGCAACTGGAAAGCTGCGGGCGCAGGGTGCCGGCGTTAAACAGGGTTGGGGTGGAACTCATGTAATCGAAGGACGAGAGCAGGTTGTAGAATTCGATGGCGCGAGCTTCGCGGTCTTCTTCGTTAATGGCCAGGCCCATGGCGACACGTAGAAAGAAGCACTGGGGCAGTTCGAAACGGGTGTCTTCGCTGTGGATAAAGTAGCGGTCGTAGAGGGTTTGCAGACCCAGGTAGGCAAACTGCAGATCCCGTTCCGGTTTAATAGCGGCAGTGATGCGTTCGAGGTCGAAGTCTGCCAGCACCGGGTTGATCAGTTCCAGCTCGATACCGCGCTGCAAATAGGCCTTAAAAGCAGTAGGGTAGAAGGTTTTCATCTCCTGCTGGGTAGCGGCATCGCTAACCCCGAGGAAGGACAGGGCTTCGCTGCGTAAACCGTCCAGTAACAGGCGAGCGGTGGCGTAAGTGTAGTTAGGTTCGGTTTCCACCAGGGTGCGGGCGGTAATGACCAGTGAGGTATTGACGTCGCTAAGGGAAACGCCGTCGTAGAGGTTGCGCAAAGCTTCATCGAGAATGATTTGTGTTTCCACCCCTTTTAGGCCCTGACAGGCTTCATCAATAATGGTTCGTATACGGGCCATATCCAGAGGGGCCTGAGTGCCGTCCGGATGGACCACCATAATTCCGGTTTCTAGCTCTGTCGTGTCGGTTTTGTCTGCTATTGGCGGAGTTTGCTCGCTGGCACGTTCTCGGCTTCGGTCTTCGCGGTAAATGACGTAGGAACGGGCGATGGTCTGTTCGCCTTTACGCATTAGTGCGAGTTCTACCTGATCCTGAATATCTTCGATGTGTACCGAACCGCCCGATGGCATGCGACGTTTGAAGGTCTCGGTCACCATTTCGCTTAACAGGTTGACGGTTTCGTGGATGCGTCCCGAGGCGGCTGCGGCTGCTCCCTCCACGGCCAGAAATGCCTTGGTAATGGCGATGGCGATTTTGCTCTCGTCATAGGGCACTACGGTGCCATTGCGCTTGATAACTTTAAGCTGGCCTGGTGCGGTAGCGGCGATCGAGCTGGCCTCGGTATTTGTCGGTGGGTTTTTCTGTTCTGTTGCCGGGTAGCCAGTGCTGTGCTGGGTAGTGTCGGGTTGACTGATAGTGGACTTGTTGGGGGTCTGCGCCATGGGTTTTTTTGCCTGTCGATTTTGTTTTACTACGTGTTTTAGTGTGTCGGATTTTCCGCGGTTTAAGCGGGCTGCCAGACTGTTGGAATCTCCTTATGTGGCCCGAATAGAGTGGTGTATGCAGGGCTCTTATCCATTTTGTAGGGTCTGTCTATTTGCTTATGCGATATCTTATGTAATGCCTGTCTAATATAAGGTCTGTCTGATAGTAAGGTCTGTCTATTTATACGTAATGTTTGTTTATAAATGTCTGTTTGTTTGTATAAGGTTTATCTTCAATTTAGGGCTTAGTTTGCGGTCTTTATACCCGCTACTTTTCACGCAATTTTTTTTTATGTAATAGCATTCTATGCAATCGCTTGCTTTTTCATTCTTTTTAGCTGGAAGACCTATATATGGGGGTGTAACTATTCCAATACACAAGATAGTGTGTTCAGAAAATAAATGCAACACAATATATGCTCAATATAGTGTTGATAAGCTGTGGATAACTTGGCTGGGCGCCACCTTGCTTAGCTTTCCAATAATTTGGCAAATATTAGATTGTGACGATCCAGAATGTATTAGTCATTGCCGCTCATTAGGTGGTGCTATAGGCGGCCCATAGACGGGTGGCAGTGCTGCAGTCTACCGTAGCTATTACTGGGGCACTGGTTTATGCTCTGGGAGTTTGAAATTAAATAACTATATAAGCGTTAATGACTCAGGATTAGCGGCAAAAACTCAAAGTTGGGCTTCTTATTAAGGGGTTCAGGAGGCAAAGAGCATGACTTACGATTTGTTGATTAAAGACGGAATGGTGATTGACGGTTCCGGGGGTGAACGTTTTAAAGCCGATGTGGCTGTATTCGATGGGAAAATCGCTGCTGTTGGTGACATCGAGGGCGAAGCAAAAGAAGTGATCGATGCGTCAGGCCAGGTGGTGACACCGGGCTTTATCGATGGCCACACCCATATGGATGCCCAGATTAACTGGGATCCCATGGGCACTTGCTCGGTATGGCACGGTGTGACCACAGTGGTGATGGGTAATTGTGGGTTTACGGTTGCTCCCTGTGCGGCAAAGGATAAGGAGTTCGTGGTACGTAATTTGGAGCGCGCGGAAGATATTTCCGGTGCAGCCATGGCGGCCGGGATGGACTGGACCTGGGAAACCTTTCCCGAGTATCTCGACAAAATAGAGAGTCTGCCAAAGGGTATTAACTACAGCGGTTACGTGGGGCATTCTGCCTTACGCACCTATGCCATGGGAGAGAGGGCCTTTACCGAGGAGCCCACCAAAGACGAAATGGCGGTGATGAAAAAGGAGCTTGCCGACTCCATTCGCGCCGGCGCTATCGGCTTTTCTACGTCTAGAACCCGCAATCATATGACCTCTGCCGGTAACCCGGTGGCTAGCCGTATCGCCAAGTGGGACGAGGTAAAAGAGCTGGTCAGTGTGATGACGGAACTCGATGCCGGTATTTTTGAAATCGCCAGCGAAGAAGCGGGTCGAGATCCTAAGGCCCAGCGGGAATACCACGAGCGCCTGCGCGACCTGGCAGTGGAATCCGGTCGACCGGTGACCTGGGGTATGTTCAGCGCACGCCGTGCACCGGATATCTGGCCTCCGTATTTTGACTTGCTCAACGAAACCGCAGAGGCGGGCGGTACCATGTTTGCTCAGGTTCACAGCCGGGCTTTGAATGTGTTGATGTCCTTTGAAACCCGTCTGCCATTTGATAAGTTCCCGGTCTGGAAAGAGATGCGCAAGTTACCTTTGGCTGAGCAGGAAGCAGCCCTTAGAGACCCCGCGACTCGGGCACGATTGGTGGAATCGGCTAATGCCAGCGTGGAGACGAAGAAGGGTGTCGGCGCTGAAATGCGACGACCTGACTACAACTGGTTGCTGGTGATGGACAGTGTGGAAGGCCCCCACAAGACGGTTGCCGAAGTCGCCGAAGAGCTGCACCTGGATCCTGTCGATGCGATGATTGAAGTGGCGCTGCAGCACAAGCTCAAGGTGTTTTTCCGTCAGCCTTTATTTAACGAAAACCAGGATCATGTATTAGAAATGATGAAGCACCCGCGTTCGGTAGTGACTTTCTCCGATTCCGGTGCCCATGTATCGCAAATTATGGATTCCTCGTTACAGACCCATTTGTTGAGTCACTGGGTGCGAGAAGAGAAGGCTTTTAGTCTGGAAGAAGCCATTAAAATGATTACCCACGATACTGGTGAAGCCTGGGGCTTTGACGATCGTGGCATGATTAAGGAAGGTATGGCGGCCGATATTAATGTGTTCGACCCGGACACCATTAAGCCGATGATGCCTGAAGTAAGAACGGATCTGCCCGCCGGTGCTCGTCGCCTGGTACAGAAGTCCGAGGGCATTTCGACCACCATCGTTAACGGAGTTGTATTGCTGCGCGATGGTGAACACACGGGTGATTATCCCGGTAAACTGTTGCGTGGCCCCTTAGCAGTCACCAACTAGTTCGCCTGATTAGACCAGCGGGCTGATTCTCGGCCCGCTTCTCCCCACCTCGTTCCGTGTTGAACGACAGAGTGAGGTGATGGAGGAATATTGAGCGTGATGTTAAAACCCCGCTACATCAAACAATCAATGACGAAAATAAGGAATAACTGTGGCTGTTAATCTTAAGACTTTGCCCCGGCCAACGCCGGAAACTCAACACTTCTGGGACGGCGCAAAGCAGGGCGAATTGCTCCTGCAACAATGCGACGCCTGCGAGCATATTTATTTTCCACCCCGTCCTTTTTGCCCCGACTGCGCTTCCCGTAGCGTCACAATCATTAAGGCCAGTGGCCGGGCTCGGCTCTATAGTTATGTGATCAACTACCGTCTGCCCAAATGGATCGACGAGCCTTATTCCATAGCCGTAGTAGAACTCGATGAAGGTCCTCGAATGATGACTAATATCGTTGAAGTGGAGCAAACACCCGAAGCTCTGGTGCTTGATATGCCGGTGGAGGTGGTTTATGACGCGGTC
>JAUUYV010000244.1 GCA_030590275.1 Porticoccaceae bacterium | reverse complement strand
GAGGAGAACGGTTTGGGGAGGTTTGGTTCGACGTCTGGATATAGCGCTACTGGATATTGAACTAAAGGACGTTTTCTTCGTTTTCTTCGTTTTTTGTTTGATCTTCGGCCCCATTTTTTGGCGCATCTCCCGATGTGTCTTCTAATGTGTCTGGGGCATTTTTTTTGCGATAGACCAGGCGGCCAGCAATCACTCCGATTTCAAACAGCAGCCACATGGGAATTGCCAGTAGGGCCTGAGAAATAACATCGGGTGGGGTGAGTAGCATAGCGATAACAAAACACCCGACAATAATGTAGGGGCGTTTACTGGCGAGTCCGTGGGGTGTCATAACGCCGGTCCAGATCAGGATGACGGTAGCGATGGGGATTTCAAAAGCAAGGCCAAAGGCAAAAAAGAGTTTAAGAACGAAATCTAGATAACGGGATATGTCCGTCATCACGGTGACACTTTCTGGACCAGTTTGGGTAAAAAACCCAAATACCGCAGGGAATACTACGAAATACGCAAAGGCCATACCACTATAAAAAAGAACTACGCTGGAGGCAAAGATTGGGAAAACAATATAGCGTTCTTTCTTGTAGAGTCCAGGAGCGACAAAGGCCCAGACCTGGTACAGAATAAAGGGCATTGCAGCAAATACGGAAAGGATTAATGTCAGCTTAAATGGTGTGAGGAAGGGGGAGGCTACGTCAGTGGCGATCATCGAGGTGCCTTCCGGCAGATAAACTCTAAGCGGTTCCGAGACAAAGGTATAAAGCTCATTGGCAAAGGGAAACATGCCGAGAAACAGTAAGGCTATTATTAGCAGGGTGCGTAGCAAGCGATCACGCAACTCTATCAGGTGTTCTACCAGCGGCATTTCGTTTGAGTTGGTTTCGCCGTCACTCATGATTTAGAGGCTTTTATCGGCTTACCTTCGGTCGAATATTCTGACTCATTCGAGTCGCTTGTCGCTTCAGATCCTGTGGGCTTATCAGGATTGAGATCGTCGTGGTAAAGGTCAGGTTTTTCATTCTCATCGAGGGTGATATCTTCTCTTGTGTTTTCGCTCACCCAGGCATCCTGCTCGGACAGATCTTCTGAAATATTGTTTTCAGGTTCCGGTGAATTGAGATGTCCCTGGATCGTTGCCTGAACTTCTCTGCGTTCTTTGTCGAGTTGTTCAAGCATCAGGGCGTTATGTACTTCCCGTTTGATGTCATCGATGCCCAGCTCTCGCTCCATTTCGCTGCGGGCGTCGGTCACCGTACGGCGTAATTTACCTACCCAATAACCCAAAAATCGGGCGGCTTCGGGTAAACGTTTAGGGCCAACAACAATGAGGCCGATAACGCCTATGAGTAAGAGTTCGGCGAAGCCGATATCGAACACGAGAGCTACCTTTGACTGAATAAATCTGGATTAGCGAGGGTATCAGGATACCTTATCAGAAGTGTTTTGTTCCGTGCTTTCCTTAGCATGGGCGTTAGCCTCGTCGGTTTCCTCAACCTGCTTTGGTTCTTCTTCCTGTTCGGCTCCGTCCTTGCTCATAGCGTCTTTGAAGCCTTTAATCGCACCGCCCATATCGCCACCGATATTTTTGAGTCGTTTGGTGCCGAAAATCAGTAATACGATGGCCAGAATAATCAGTAATTGCCATATGCTAATACCGCCTAATCCCATGATATTCTCCTGTTTATTTGTTGCGGCTGGATTTTTCTTCCAGTCCGGATAGACCAAAGCGACGGCCGAGTTCTTCGAGTACAGAATCGGCATTTTCTCCCAGGTGAGACAGCATTACCAGAGAATGAAACCACAGATCTGCAGTTTCACTGATTAACTCCTCACAATTGCCACTTGCAGCAGCATCCTTGGCTGCCAGCAAGGTCTCAGTACACTCTTCGCCCACTTTTTCGAGAATTTTATTCAAACCTTTTTGGTGCAGGCTGGCGACGTAAGAGGTTTCCGGGTCTCCTCCTTTACGTGTTTCCAGGACCTCGGTGAGTTCGGCCAAAATATCGTTCATAAGATTCTCAAAAGTGCACCTGACCTTCCATCTGGTCTTTATAGACCAGGTCGATTAGCCTAAAGCTGGCGTGATCGCGCCCTGGTATTTTGTTCTTCATGTCGAGTATATGTCTTGTGGATCCTTTAATACCGGTTCCACCGTGTGCCATTGATCGTCTTCGAGCTTTTGGAAAAAACAGGAAGTCCTACCAGTGTGACAGGCAATACCACCCACTTGTTCCACTCGTAACAGAATAACGTCGTTATCGCAGTCTAGCCGTATCTCCAAAATGCGTTGGCTATGTCCGGATTCTTCCCCTTTGCGCCATAACTTCTGCCGGGAGCGCGACCAGTAAACCGCCCGTAGTTCCCGGGCACTCAGCTCAAGTGCTTCCCGGTTCATCCATGCGACCATCAAGACCTCTTTGCTAGTGGCATCCTGGGCAATCGCGGGGACCAGGCCATCCTCGTTCCAGTGGATTTGATCAACAAAGGTATTGGGCAAGATGCAGTCTCGTAGCTTTTCGGGGCGATATGGATCGACTGCTATTATCTCAGTTTAGATCAAGCAGTAACAGCGTCCCGCCAGCGGCGATTCCGAATGCAAAGCCAAGCAAAAACACTAAAACCATTTTGCTGCTAATCCCCTTTGATGTTTGCTGTGTTTGCGCCAGCTCATGGAGAGACTCGTCAATGTGGCTAATGCGCTCAAGTCCCTGGAAGACGAGTTGTGGCACCTGGGGGAGATGTTCCAGCCATTCCGGGCCGTGGCGTTTGAGTTGATCGAGCAATCGAGCGGGTTTAAAGCGCTGCTTCAGCCATCGTTCAAGAAAGGGGTGGGCGGTATCCCAGAGGTTGAGGTCTGGATAAAGTTGCCGCCCCATACCCTCTATATATAGAAGCGTTTTTTGCATTAAAACCAATGAGGGTTGAATGTCAGTATCAAAGCGGCGTGCGACCTGAAACAGGTTTAGCATAAGGTGCGCTAAGGAAATGTCTTTAAGTGGTCGTTGGAAGATGGGCTCGCAGACGGTTCTAACCGCGCCTTCCAACTCGCTGATCGAGGTGTTTCGGGGTGCCCAGCCGCTGAGCACGTGTAGTTCTGCGACCTGTCGATAATCTCTTCGAAACACGGCCAGAAAATTGCGGGCGAGGTAGTACATATCTGCATCCGATAGTGTGCCCACGACGGCACAGTCTACTGCTACATATCCAGGTTGTTCAGGTTTGCTGGTATCGACAAAAATATTGCCAGGATGCATGTCGGCGTGAAAAAAGTTGTGCTCAAAGACCTGGGTAAAAAAGATTTCGACGCCACGCTCGGCTAGTACTTTGAAGTTTATGTTGGCGGCCTGTAAAGCCTCTATGTCGGTGACTGGAGTAGCATAGATGCGCTCCATCACCAGTACTTCGGTTTTAGTGTAGGGCCAGTAAACCTCTGGTATATAAAGTAGGGGTGAGCTTTCGAAGTTGCGGCGCAACAGGGAGGTGTTAGCGGCCTCCCGCAACATGTCTAGCTCATCCAGGATGGTGGTGCGGTAATCTGTGGCAACTTCTGTCGGGCGTAGCCGGTGCGCTTCGCTAACATGTTTTTCAAGTAATCCTGCCAGGGCTATGAGTAGTGCACAATCCTGTTCGATTGTTTTACGGATGCCGGGCCTTACCGCTTTCACCACCACTTCTCGACCGTCCTTCAGCACCGCAGCGTGAATCTGAGCGATGGAGGCGGAGGCCATTGGCGTTCGCTCGAAGCTTTCAAACAGGGTGTCGACGGTTTCCCCTAATGCGGACTCGACAATGCTGACGAATTCATCAGAGGAAAACGGCGGGACATCATCCTGAAGTCTATTCAGTTCTACGCAAATATCCTCTGGAATGAGATCTGGCCGCGTAGAAAGCAATTGTCCAAACTTGATAAATACCGGCCCCAGATCTTCGATAACCAGGCGTACACGGACCCCGCGTGTTCGTTTGGGCTTCGGTAGCAAGCGCGTTACTGCGAGTAGTGCATGTAAAGGCCACGGT
>JAUUYV010000149.1 GCA_030590275.1 Porticoccaceae bacterium | reverse complement strand
GCTTAATCCATCGACGTCGAGAACAGATTGGCGAAACTCGCTTTGACAGGGCTATGGCCTCACTCGGGCAAGCTACCGATCACAAAATAGTCGGCAAATGGCTGTTGGCTTTTATTAAGGATGATCCATGGTGATAGCCTTAGCCAACAAACTCTTAACTTTCTAAAAATCGTTTAACGTACCAACAACTGGCCTGAATCTCGTAACCCTCGCCCCGAGCCCAAAGCAAGGCTTCCCCCACCAGAACTCTGGCTACACCCCGGCCACGCAGAGCGTCTGGCACATAGGTATGATTAAAGTCGATATTTTGGCCAGAAAGCCGATAGTCCGCCACTGATTCATGGCCGTCTACCACCAGAATAAAACGCTGATCATCGGCTTGATGTTTCACTTCCATCTATGCACCCTTGATTCAAACACACTACTAAGCATGATTCTTAACCATAAACACACAGATAGGCCGTCGCCACTGCCACCTGTAAGTGAAAGCTTTCCTGAGCGTTCACTTCAAACTTTTCGCCAGCATTAAAGGTTTGCCAATCGTTCTGACCCGGCAACTTAACTGTGAGCGCTCCGCTAATCACCGTCATCACCTCGCGCTCGCTGGTAGCAAACTCATAATCACCCGGGGCCATCACGCCAACGCTAGCCGGTAAGCTCTCAGTTTGAAATCCTATGGACTTCACCTTGCCATCAAAATATTCGTTAAGCGCTAACATCGTACTTCCTATCTACTCTGTCTTAATGATGATGCCCACCAACACCGTGGGAATGCCGATGACTAAGCTCCTCTGCACTGGCATCCCGCACCTCGACAATCTCAACATCGAAGACCAGGGTTTTACCGGCGAAAGGATGATTGCCATCTATATCCACATTAAATTTGCCTACCTTGATAATCGTCGCCTGCTGCTCACCACCCTGAGCATTAACACTGACAATCATTCCCGGCTTTAGCTTACCCTTAGTGAGCAGGTGTTTAATGGGTACCCGTTGTGGTGAGGCCTCCCGCACCATGCCATAGGCCTTTTCAGGTGCTATGGTCAGAGAAAAGATATCACCCGTCCCGTGACCTGCGAGCCCCTGCTCCAATGCCGGGAGTATATTGCGATGGCCATGGAGGTAGGCCTTAGGCTCACCGTCTCGATTGGTTTCGAGTTGCTCTCCGCCTTCCTCGCTCAGCGAGTAATAAAAGGTAACCACTTTATTGTTTTCTATTTGCATACACATCTCCAAACTGGCAAGCCTCAGCATGCCTTTAAACTTTCTTTCTAGTAGTATCTAGCAAGAACAGCGAACCCAAAACAGGGCGGGTGCGGGAACCACCAGCCAATGCTGCCAGTACCGAACAGGCACGACAAAAGCCAAAAACCTTTCGACCCAGACGGGCCATTAAATATGCTCAGTAAGGCCCAGGCTAATAATCGCTTTCTGATCTAAACATAACTCGGTCACCCCGGTATTGCTGACCAGATACTCTCTCCAGTTGGAGGTATCCTGCTCGACCAGGTGTGACAGTGTAAACGCAATGGCCAGCCCATGAGCCACCACCACTACATTTTCACCTGGATGATTGAGCCAGAACTCTTCTATCGCCGTAACAAAACGCTGAGTAACTTCGTATCGAGTTTCACCCCCGGGGGCGCGATGATGCTCATCCGTCATCATGCGGTCGATAAAATCAGTCTCGTCTCTAAGGTCAGCAAAACTCCTGCCCTCCCAATCGCCGATGCCATACTCCTTCAGGCGGTGATCGACAGTAATATCGTGCCCCTTAGCTGAAGCAATCTGCTCGGCGGTGTGCCGAGCCCGCTGCAAAGGGCTGGAATAAATAGCGTGTATCTCGGGTAGGTAGTTATGAAAATACTCCCCCAGCTGAACCACTTGCTGCTGTCCCAGTTCATTTAGGGGGGTATCGGTATGGCCATGCCAAACCTGATCCACATTGGCTGAGGTCTGACCGTGGCGAACCAAAATTAGCCTGCCCTTAGATTGCATATTTTCTCCACAAAAAAAACCATCAACTACGTCATCGAGTAGACGCCATTCTAGCAGATGTTATTTTTAGCTCGGTGACAAACAATGACCGGGCGGGACTAAGCCACAGTCCTCAGATTTGCTTACCCGTAATAATCTCCACCAGCTCCCGCTTATCCATATTGCGCGCGAGATCATAGGCAGAGAACCCGGACTCACCCTCCAGTGCTGGGTCGGCCCGGTAAATTAACAGGAGCCTGACTAAGTTAGCATCATCAAGCAATACCGCATGGGCCAAAGGCGGCAGCCCGGAACGCCGATCTATTCTGTTGGGGTTCGCGCCGTACTTAAGGAAAAATTTGATCGTTTTATAGTCCTTACTATCCAGCAGAGAATACAAAACCGATTCGGTAGACTCTATTCGTGCCATCTCCAGCTCCGACGCAAACAGTTTATCCAGAGCCTTTCTACCCTCCACCCCACGCCCGAGCTGTGCAACGACTACACTGAACGAGGTTTTGGTTGATTGTGCCGCAATCAGTCCTTTGACTACCTCATTAGTAGAGACATCCACTTTTTGAGCCGCTCTCACCACCTCAATCATTGCCGACACTTTCGGATAGCAATAGCAATTCCTCTGTTTTACGACCTGAAATAATTGCTCTGTACGCGCCATATCAGTGGTATGCGCCAACAAAAAAATTACGTAATTTTCAAGGCCCCGCATATCAGCGGGAAAGTCCTTACGGTGACGCTCAAAAATGGCCTGGGCATCATCAAACCTTCCCAACTTGATATACCTGGCAGCTAACTCACCCAAACCATACTTAAGGGCCCGGTCATTGTCGCTATCATCGACACGATGGGAAAGAACCTTTATCTGTTCCGCCAGAGCCTCATCTTCCTCACCCTGGCTCTCGTACCAGGCAGCCTTGTTGTTATATAACCACACGCTGGTGGCACCTAAGGCCTCCGCTTTTTCAAAAGAGACCAGGGCATCATCGAACTCCTGCAAGGCCGTTTGTACATAGCCCAGCAATACATAGCTATGACTGTATTCGGGATCAAGCTTTAGTGCATTCTCCAGCACCGCCTTCGCCTGATAACCTCGCTCAGTGGGCCTGGAGGCACTAAAATTAGAGTCAACCCGCATTAAGTATCGGCTTAATTCTATATAGATCGGCATGTAGTCGCTGTCCAGGCTCTGAGCCTGTCCAAGCAAGTTGCGTGCTTCCGCCATTTTTTTTATTTTGTGGTCATAATTATCAATCAGGTTCTTTGCCTTTTTGTGCAGAGCGACCGCACGAGTGTGGTTGGTTTCCTTTTCAAACCCCAGTGTGACAAAAAATTGATCTTCTGAAATCCGTGGCTTGAGTAAAGCATCCACCTTGCTCCATAGGGGTTTGGCTTTATCCGTGGGAGATTGTCCGACGCGAATAACGCCAAGGTCCCGCTCGTGTGTACTCAACTCTACCCGGTCAATGGGGTAATTTTGTTGCTTTAGGGTCCGGAGCACCGTTTGCACCGCATCCACCGATACATCTTCACCAAAAATCAGACTAGCGGCACAGCCACCACAAACCGCCAGCTGCATTTCAATACGCTCAGCAAGAAAACCCACTTCCACCAAATGCTCGGCAAAATCGATATATCGAGGCACATTGCGGTACACGTATACCCGTTTAATATTCATGAATTTTCGATAATCCGGCCCACGGATGACATTGAGACTGTCTTCACCCGGCCAACTTAAAACAACATCGTAATCCTGCTCAAAATACGCTCGGTCATTCCGGTAGGGGTCGTACATCCGGCCATGTATTTTTTCCGCGGTGTAGGAATCCTCCCGGCCCACATTACGACCCAACAGGGCGTCCCCTGTATGGGTACCGGGGCGAGTGACCAGGCCAATCGTATGGCTCCACTTCTGGCCCACCATATTAAAAGCCACATAACCCCGCTGATACCTGGATTGCAGGCTGTAGGTCGTTTTTAGGCGAGCCTCCCAAAAATTAATATCAACTAAGTGAACATCTTCAATTTGCGTAGTGTCGGGCTCCTCAATCTTCACTGCCGGAGCCGCCCCCCCAATCAATTCCTTAAAATCGTGTTTACCGGACATCCAATCCACTGCTGTCTGAGCCTGCTGAGACACCGAAATACCCTTTTGATCAAGCCACCAATAAGAACCTGCCAACACGGCCAATAGCAGCAGTAACAAGCCCGATACTCGACTACCTTCCTCACCTTGCTCTATAGACATACCAAACGCTCTAAGCTCTAACTGGCTTGCTTAGCATCTACCCGCCCGGCGCCAAAACTAAGCCCTGACTATGACAGAATACCCCTAAGCTGATTTTTACTATGCTTTCGTTTATAGTACCGGCGAATGCACTGCAACACCTTGTTCAGGAACACATTTTTAAACAAAAACCAAAGAGGATCACATCATGGCTACAGCGAACGCAAGACACATCCTGGTTCCCGACGAAAGCCAATGTCAGCAGATCAAAACTGAAATTGAAGGCGGCGCTGACTTCGCCGAACTGGCCAAACAACACTCCACCTGTCCCTCTAGTGGGAAAGGCGGTGATTTGGGTGAATTCGGTCCCGGCATGATGGTGCCAGAGTTCGACGAAGTGGTATTTAGCGCCGACATAAACACCGTGCAGGGCCCGGTGAAAACCCAGTTTGGTTATCACCTGCTGGAAGTCACCAAACGCACTGACTAAAGGGCAGTTCTAATAAGCGCCATAGTTAGTCGACCCCTTAAAGGGCTGTGTTCTCAGGAACAACAGCCCTTTTTATAAAGCCTATTTAATCGGGTTTGATCTCATACATAGACAAGATCGCCGCTTCCCAAGTATCGTGTGCGACACGCCCTTATAATAGAAGCCCTATAACACGGTGACCAAACCTTGAAACCCAGTACGCCCTTCAAACCCACCATACTTCTAGCCCTGCTCACTCTACTGTGCGCCCCCGCGTTCGCAGACCAGGAAACCGGCTGGCTCGAACTGGAGGAAGGCTACGAGGGCAAAGTCATTGGCGCAAAAGTACACAAGGTTGAAACCCTCGAAGCCGAAGGCAGTACACGGGTTACCCTGTCTATACCCAAAGATGCCATCAAAACCACTGAAGGAATTGAAGAAATTGTGGTCGTGGGCAAAGCGCCGGATAAAAAAGCAAAGCCCTCTAAACTTAACATCCACTACGAATGGGCAAGTGACTACGAAAACGATTACTACGGCTTAATCATTACCTTTGGTGATGCAACTAACATCCCCATTCGCCTGTACTTAAAAGTCCATAACCAACTGAATTACCGATACCATCCAGGAATGCTGTCCATGGGCTGTTGCTCATGGCAAATGCTTCAAGACGACCCATAATTATACAGTTAGTAATTATCAGTCCTACAAACACCGATAGTTGTTTACTAACATCGTATGCAAATGCTTTCAAAACCTGGTCAACCAGAATTACCATTGTTGCAATTACTGTAAGCTGCACAATAATTCTGATTCGGGGAGGTATCAATTTCCTGAGTGCTGAAATAACTACGTTAGATACAGATAATACAACTATTACT
>JAUUYV010000095.1 GCA_030590275.1 Porticoccaceae bacterium | reverse complement strand
GTACAAATGGGCGCTGGAAAGATGTGATGACCGTAGATCAATTAAGCCAATACGATAAACGAATCAGTAAGGTTCTCAGCCCGGAATGTGCACAATGGCTCGAGTCTGGTGAAAATGTGCCGTGTTGTAACGATTGATACCATAATAACTATCACAACAGGCAAAACGACTATGACAAACTCTTCAAATAATGTGCTGACGACTATCAGCGCCGAGGTAGATAGAGCCGGTACTTTATCGATGCGGGCAGCACAATGACTAGTCTGATTCAACTCCTGGTTTCGCTGTTGGCAATTTACCTGGTTTATGTACTCGGATTTATGATCTGGGTGGAGACACAAAGCCGGGGCGATCGCTATTTTGCACGCCCCCTGGGCGAACGTCGCCAATTTGTTCGCTTATTGAGAGCACACGCCCGCTATATCTGTCCAATGTTCGAAATAATTTCCAGGCTTATTCGGCTGAAAAAAATACCTGCTTTTAAGTATCAGGGTGTCTCAGGCCCGCTGATGATGATGAGTAAAAAATCCTTTGCACGAACTAAACAGTACAGCCCCCAACCAGAAGATATTTTTATCGCTACCCAAATGAAATGCGGTACTACCTGGATGCAGCAAATCGTGTTTGAAATTTTATGTAAAGGCGATGGAGATTTATCCGACCAGGGCTTTCGTCATATGTATGCGTTAAGTCCGTGGATCGAAACTAGCCCCAATGCCAGTGTACCCATGAAACGTGCACCACTAGTGGGAGAACGTCAAAACCGAATTATAAAAACCCATATGCCCGCCCAATTGATACCACATTCGGATTTGTCCAAATACATCTACGTGACTCGACACCCGGTAAGCTGCTTTGCCAGTTGCGTAGACTTCATTCACCTGCTGGCCGGGCCGCTAGCTCCAAAACGAGAAGATCTTTTAGATTTGTACTGCAGTGATGAGATGTGGTGGATGTCCTGGCCGGACCATGTGGAAAGCTGGTGGCAACGCAGTCAGCAATATTCAAATGTTTTGTTTGTACATTACGAAGACTTAAAACGGGATCTCCCAGCTATGCTCAAATCCATAGCCAAATTTATGAATGTAGATCTAAGTCCAGCCCAACTAGAAAAAATAGCGTTTAAATCTAGCTTTGAATACATGAAAGAGCATGAAGCGCACTTTGAAATGTTCTCCCCTAATGTATTTAGCGTCTCACAAGAGAGCATTCGATTTATGCAGTCGGGTTCTTTGGATCGATTTAATGATACTAAAGATTTTGAACGCGCACGAATTAATACATTTTGTAATTCAAAACTGGCGAACGCCAAATATCCACTGGCCGAGTTTTACCCCGATGTATGTGAGTCCAGCAATAGCTGAAACGACCAGGATCGACAAATTTACGAGTCTTTTTTCATTCTCTCTTTCAAATCGGCAAAGGGGCTAAATGTTGCCGGCGCCGCCTCTTCTTCCTCAGTGCTCCCGTAACGCACAAAATTCTCGAACTTGCTGTGCTCCTCGTCGTGGCAATAAAGACAGAGTAACTCCCAGTTACTACCATCGGAGGGATTATTATCGTGGTTATGATCACGATGATGAACCGTCAATTCGCGTAAATTAGTTCGAGTAAACTCCCTCGTGCAACGACCACACACCCAGGGATACAGCTTTAAAGATTTTTCGCGATAGCCACTCTCCCGCTTAGCAATATAGTCTCGTTGCTCAGCGAGAATACGATCCAGTTTACTGGTGTCTTTTTTTTCTGTCATAGCTATAGTTTTCTGTCATGGGTGTAAAAAACCCGGCTCTGTTAAAAGGCTCCTCATATAGCGATCAGTTTAAATCACCCGCTTCTCTCTTAGCTCCGCGATATCTGCTTCGCTATAACCAATTTCCTTCATTATTTCGTCGGTATGCTGCCCCAGGGTTGGAGGTGGCGATTTGATCTGCCCCGGTGTCTCGGAAAGCAACACCGGTGTTCCCGCTACCGGCGCAGGTTTAGGTAGTCCCGGATAATCTATGGGGTTCAATAAACCCATGGCCTGCACGTGAGGGTCATCGTAAGCCTGCTGTGGTGTCAATACGGGTCCACCCGGCACCCTGGCCTCCTCAAGCTCTAACAATGCTTGTTCTGTGGTGCGCTCTGCACACCAGGCGCTTGCACGTTCGGTGATTAGTTGGTTGTTCTCTCCGCGAGCCGCATCCGTGCCAAACCGAGAATCCTCTGCCCATTCTTCGACACCTACTAATTTAGCCCAGCGAGCAAACAGTGGGTGGCCAACCACCTGAACAATAATTGCTCCATCTTTGGTGTTATAAATGTCCGATGGCGCAATGTTTTGCGCTCGATTACCACTACCGACACGATCCACGCCAAGTAGCACTTGTTCAATCATCGGTGCATTGGCATAACATAGTGCGGTCCGCAGCAGTGCACCTTCTACCACCTGCCCTTTACCCGTCTGCTGCCGGTGCATAATCGCCGCCAGTGTCCCCATAGCCGCCGAAGTGGCCGTACCAAAGTCTACATAAGGGGCATAGGATTTCATCGGCTGGCCTGGAAAGCCTCCCAAATAGGAGGCTCCAGACATTACTTGCGCGATACCGTCAAAGCCCACTCTTTCACTGTAAGGGCCAACCGAGCCAAATGCAGACATCGTGGTAAAAATAATATCTTCCTTAATGGCTTTGAGAGATTCGTAATCAATTCCCATTTGTACCAATGAAGAAGGTGGCAGGTTAGCCAGTACGACATCGGCCGTTTTCACCAATCTTTTTACAATATCTCCGCCCTCAGGCTTCATTGGGTTAAGCGTCATACCACGTTTATTACAGTTCATCTGAAAGAACATTGCACCTTGACCATCTTCGGTCACAGGAGTGGTATAGCGATCTTCACTACCTGCCAGTTTTTCAATGCGGATCACATCCGCGCCAAATTGTGACAGTAGCTCCGCACAATAAGGGCCAGCGATATAACGACCAAAATCGAGCACCCGTATTCCGTCAAGGACAGCACTCATAAGATTATTCTCCAAAACCGATGATTATTTGTATAAGCACTTACTTTACCAGCTAGAAACCATAGCATAGGTGACTTGAGGACGATCCAGGTTCCGCCTGGAAAACCATTCCAGCCCATGTCAGGTAAGGCTTAGACGATGCATACAGGCGGAGACAGTTGCCCTGGTACGAGAAGCAAGTTCAATGAGAGTTCGCCCTCACAATTCGTTATACTTCGCCACATTAGATTAAACCACCGCCCCGATCTTTCCAGGGCTATTTATATTTTAAGGGGTTGTGTAGCGATGAACTTTGCTATTAGCGATGAGCAAAGAATGATCTACGAATACGGCACAAACCTGGTCAAAACTTTCGACCGAAAGTACTGGACCGAAAAAGCAAAGCAGCACGCCTTCCCCGCTGAAATGTACCAGCAAGTTGCCGACGATGGCTTTGTTGGTTTGATGGTCGCCGAGGAATACGGCGGAGCCGGGCTTGGAATGCTGGAAATGGCTCTATTGCAGGAAGGCCTGTCCAATGAGGGTATTCCACTACTGAGTTTAATCGTCGGCGCTACCATGTCCATGTCACTCATTTCTGATCACGGCACGGAAGAGCAAAAGAACCAATATCTACCCGGTGCCTGCAAAGGTGATATACGCTTTTGCTTTGCGGTTACTGAAGCCGATGCGGGAACTAACACGACGAACATCACCAGCATGACGCGCAGTGTCAAAGACGGCAATCGCTATCGCCTGAACGGACGCAAAACCTTTATCACCGATGCCGAGTGCGCGGAATACATGGTTGTACTGGCTCGAAGTACCGCGCTTAGCGACGTGCAACGTAAAACTGAGGGTTTCACACTGGTATTGGTAGATACCCAGGCCAAAGGTATCGAGGCACATCCTATCGATATCAGCATCGAAGTACCGGAAGACAAGTACATGGTATTTTTCGACGACGTGGACATCGGACCGGAGAACATCATTGGCGAACTAGATCAGGGCTTCAATATTCTGTTTGAATCCCTTAACCCGGAACGCATTATCATCAGCGCCGTCTGTTGTGGTTTAGGGCGTTATGCCCTGGGACGCGCCGTAGAGTATGCCAACGAGCGCAGTGTATTTAATGGACCCATTGGCGCCTACCAGGCTTTACAACATCCCCTGGCAAAAGCCAAAACCGATATCGAAATGGCGTCTTTAATGATGCACAAGGCTGCCGACTTGTTCGACCGTGGTGAACCCTGCGGCTCTGAATCCAACATGGCTAAATACGCGGCCTCAGAAGCCGGTATTTACGCCGTCGACTCAGCTCTACAGTGCTTTGGTGGCAACGGTTTCACCAAAGAATACGGTATTTTTGATCTCTACCCAATTGTACGTCTCTTCCGTACCGCGCCGCTCAATAACGAGATGGTGCTGAATTACATAGCGGAGCGGGAACTGGGGCTTCCCCGGTCTTATTAAAACCGACTATCTACAACCAACTATCTACAAGCGACTAAGCCCTTCTGCCTAAATAATGCTGTGTTAAGGAAGCACTAGCCCGCTGTTCATCCGCTATACGCTGCACGACCCGATCGAGGTGTTCTCCTCGTACATTGAGATCCCAGAGACAGGGAGTACCGTTGGCAATTTCGTGATACTGGCTGAATAAGCCATCAGAAAACTCAAACATTGCAACGCCCGGTGCGACGATACGATTACCTTCGCTGAAGCGATTACAGGACCTGAAACTGGCTACATAGCGAACGTAGCCACGTTGCTCATCACAGACCGGATCAATCATATCCCAAATCCACTGATCGCCATCCTTGTACCAGTCATCAATCATCATCTCGGCAATCGCCTTGCGTCTATGTACGGCGCCATAAATAGCGTCGTGATAAATCGCATCTTCGGTAAATAAAGCCCCAAAGGTTTCGCCGTCGCGATTTTCTACCGCTTCAGCAAAACGAACAACTCGCTCTTTAAAATCCTGCATAACAAACCTCTTTTTATGGTAATTATTCAGCCATTAATTAGTCATGTCGCTTAGCGCATCTCTCGAAAGCACTTACGTACTTCATCAATATATAGTGCCGGTTGCTCAAAGGCCGCAAAATGGCCGCCTTTATCCAACTCGCTCCAATGCACCAGATTTTTGTAGCGCTGTTCTGCCCAGCGACGGGAACTTCGAAAGATTTCTTTCGGGTATATGCTACACCCGCTAGGCATAGTGACTTCGCCTGGAGAAATATCATTGAAACTTTCCCAATACAGTCGTGCTGATGATGCGCCACTCGCTGTACACCAGTAAAGCATGATGTTATCGAGCAGCTCGTCTCGGGTCAGAATATTTTCCGGGTGGCCGTCACAATCGGTCCAGGCCCAAAATTTCTCCAGTATCCAGGCCAATTGGCCCGCCGGAGAGTCTACCAATGCGTAACCCACGGTTTGGGGACGAGTGCTTTGCTCTTTGGAATAACCGGAATCATGTTCGTAGTAATACTCCATCGCGGCCAGTGCGCCTTGCTCCAGCTCAGTGAGAGAATCCATGGTTTCCGGGTCCGGCGCTACCATCACCAAATTCAGATGGATTCCCTGACAATTACCCAGGTCCTGCATACCAATAGCTGAGGTAACCGCCGAGCCCCAATCTCCGCCCTGTGCAAAATACTGATCGTAGCCCAACCTCAACATGAGTTGATTCCAGGCGGACGCCACCTTTTCAATCTTCCAGCCAGTTTTTCCGGGCTTACCGGAAAAACCGTACCCCGGTAATGTGGGGCACACCACATGAAAGGCATCTTCAGCCTTGCCACCGTGTGCGACCGGATCAACCAGAGGTTCAATCACTTTATGAAACTCTACAATTGAGCCGGGCCAACCGTGAGTAATCAACAGCGGCACCGCATTTTCGTGGGGAGAACGCATGTGGATAAAGTGGATATCCAGACCATCCAGATTCGTTATAAATTGATCAAATCGATTGAGCTGTTTCTCTCGCTCACGCCAGTTGTAGTCTTCCTGCCAATAGCGACACACCTCGCGGGTGTACTCCAGTGGAATACCCTGAGACCAGTCATCGACGGTTTCAGACTCGGGCCAACGGGTGTTGGCAAGGCGTTGTTTAAGATCATCGAGAACATCGTCCCCAATGTTAATTTTGAACGGTCTGATTTCTTCACTCATTATTAAGCTCCAGCTCCATTATTGTTTTATAGCGATTTATAGAGAGTTATAGAGAACCCAGATAGTCATCCGGTACATCCTGCCAGGCCTGTCGCTCTGCGTCGAAGGGCGCATTGTTGATTCGCAGGGAGTCGCCCAGAATCGCTGTCGCTCGGTCTGCGGTATCGTAGGCCTGCCAGCCTGGATTACCATCGCGGGCGAAACTCGTCCAGGCGTCCATGGTCATCGTAGCTAACGCTACTGCACCTGGGCCTTCACCATAGAATTTTTTAGCACCGGGTTTGGTGTGGGTACCGAACACATAAGCGAGTTCAACAGCGTGGGGGGAACCCATGGCGCCACCCGCTGCCGGAGACAACCAGTCAAATAAATAGTTATACACCTGACTGTTGTGACTTTTTTGCCGCTCTAGCAGCCGAATGGCTGGAATCCGAAAAATTCGGTCGGTCTGAATCGCCATAAAAATTTCCGATGGCGTGACCGAAGTACCCCGTGCGGGCAGCGCTTCGCGATAGGCATCGACTAAGCCAGGAACATAGTCCTGCCCAATCAAATAGCCCAGACGCCGGTGCATATTTTCCTCATTGAGTTCACGTATCGACCTGGCTGGCAAACCAAACAGTTTCCACTCATCGAGCGTACTACCCGCCATAATCGGAATATCGGCGGCAAAACCCTGCTC
>JAUUYV010000009.1 GCA_030590275.1 Porticoccaceae bacterium | reverse complement strand
GTCGGCCTGGCCACTTTGAGGGGGTCACTACTGTAGTGACCAAACTGTTTAATATCGTGCAGCCCGACCAGGCTGTTTTTGGAATCAAGGATTTTCAACAGTTGGCGGTCATTCGCCGGATGGTAGAGGATCTGTGTATTCCGGTAAAAATCATTGGTGCAGAGATCGCTCGCGATACCGACGGGCTAGCATTAAGTTCGCGGAACAGTTATCTTGCGCCGGACGAAAGGACGAGAGCTGGGCAGCTATACCAGATATTATGCTGGTGTAGAGAGCAGATAGGAGAGGCGGGGCGGCGGGATTTTAGTGTTATCGAAGAATCCGCCGCAGAGAGGATAGTGGAAACGGGCTTTAGAACGGATTACTTAACTATCTGTAACGCAAAGACTTTAGAGCCAGCAGCCCACGATGATAAGGATATTGTGGTGCTGGGGGCGATGTATACGTCTGGTGCGCGCCTGATCGACAATGTGACCCTGACTATCGAGTAGGAGGAGGGTAGAACCATGTTGAGTACTATGTTGAAAGCGAAATTACACATGGCTGCAGTCAGCCAGGCGGAGCTGTGGTACGACGGTTCCTGTGCGATTGATTGTGATTTGTTGAAACTGGCCGGGTTGCGTGAGTTCGAGCAAATTGATGTGCTAAATGTTAATAATGGTGAGCGTTTTACTACTTACATTATCCAGGCTGCGGCAGGTTCTGGGACCATTTCCATGAACGGCGCTGCTGCGCGAAAAGTGCAGGTTGGAGACCGAGTGATTATTGCCGCTTATGGTCAGTATTCTGAGGAAGAACTGGCTCGTCATAAGCCCAAGCTAGTGTATCTGAACGAAGATAATAGCGTCGAACGCACGGCTAATACCATACCGGTACAAGTCGCATCCTGAATATTTAGACCGTTCTTCATGGGCGGTTTTTTAGTTTTTCTCAAAAGATTCAAAGTTGAGTTTTCACAGGTAAAGTCGGTCCTATCGGCTCTGGGCAGTATCGGCCGAGGGTGGTATTGGCTCCTGGCAATGCCGGCTTTCGGCACGGAGTCTCTTGTGCCAAAATGCACGCCGAAAAAATCCTTTAAACCAAAAAGCTAAAATACGTATTAACAGGGGAAGGTTATGTCCGAATTTCCAGTGCATCCCGTACCAGCAGAATGGCGCGAGCAGGCCCATATCGACCGGGCTCGTTACGACGAGATGTACCGACGCTCGGTGGAAGAGCCCGATGCTTTTTGGGCTGAAGAAGCTAAGGAGTTTTTAAGCTGGGATAAGCCCTGGAGTACTGTTTGTGACTACGATCTGCGTGAGGGTCGTGCGGTCTGGTTCGATGGAGGTGAGCTGAATGTCTCGGTTAACTGTGTGGATCGTCACCTTGAAAGTCGCGGTGATCAAACCGCAATTATCTGGGAGGGAGACGATCCCAATAACGATAGGAAAATCACCTATCGAGAGCTTCACGAACAGGTTTGTCGGCTCGCTAATGTTTTGAAAACGAGAGGGGTAAAGAAAGGCGACCGGGTGTGCATCTATATGCCGATGGTACCGGAGGCCGCCTACGCTATGTTGGCCTGTGCTCGTATTGGTGCTGTGCATTCCGTGGTATTCGGCGGGTTTTCTCCAGAGGCGCTCAAAGATCGAATTCTGGACTCTGATTGCCAGGTCTTAATTACGGCCGATGAAGGCGTCCGTGGTGGTCGCAATATTCCGCTCAAGGCAAATGCTGACACGTCGCTGGCCCAGTGTCCAAATGTTCATACCTGCGTGGTGTTACAGCGTACGGGTGGCGAAGTGCAATGGAGCGATGGCAGGGATATCTGGTACCACGAAGCGATAGCAGCGGAAGCTGCAGTATGCCCCCCTGAGTCAATGGCATCGGAAGACCCCCTATTTATTTTGTATACCTCTGGTTCCACCGGCAAACCTAAGGGAGTGCTGCACACCACGGGTGGTTATTTGTTATTTGCCGCGATGACTCAAAAATACGTCTTTGATTATCACGATGGTGATGTCTTCTGGTGCACCGCTGATGTGGGCTGGGTGACCGGCCACAGCTATATTGTCTACGGCCCCCTGTGTAATGGCGCGATAACCTTAATGTTTGAAGGTATCCCCACTTATCCTGATGCCTCCCGTTTTTGGCAGGTGGTGGATAAACACCAGGTTAACCAGTTTTATACCGCACCTACGGCGCTGCGTGCATTGATGGGAGCGGGGAATGATTTTGTTACTTCTACCTCCCGCAAGAGCCTTAAATTACTGGGTACGGTGGGCGAACCTATAAACCCGGAAGCCTGGGAGTGGTACTACCGGATTGTAGGTGAGTCCCGTTGCCCCATCGTCGACACCTGGTGGCAGACAGAAACTGGCGGCCATATGTTGACACCCTTTCCCGGTGCTATTGATCTCAAGCCAGGTTCCGCGACCGTTCCGTTTTTTGGTGTACAGCCAGTACTGCTGGATGCCGAAGGCAAAGAAATTGATGGGGTAGGGGAGGGCAACCTTGCGATTAAAGCTTCCTGGCCCGGCCAGATTCGCTCCATTTATGGTGATCACCAGCGTTTGATTGATACCTATTTTACGACCTATCCCGGCTATTTCTTCACCGGTGATGGAGCCCGCCGCGATGAAGACGGCTACTACTGGATTACCGGTCGGGTGGACGACGTGCTTAACGTCTCCGGTCATCGTATGGGCACTGCCGAGGTAGAGAGTGCGCTGGTACTCCACGAAAAAGTGGCTGAGGCCGCAGTGGTAGGCTACCCCCACGACATTAAAGGCCAGGGAATTTACGCTTACGTGACTTTAATGTCAGGTGATCAGCCCTCTGAGGAACTTCGCAAAGAATTGATAGATATCTGTGTCCAGGAAATAGGCTCTATTGCCAAACCGGATGTTATTCAGTGGGCTCCCGGCCTGCCTAAAACTCGGTCTGGCAAAATCATGCGTCGAATATTGCGCAAGGTTGCCGCCAACGAACTGGAAAACTTGGGTGATACATCTACCCTGGCCGATCCTTCCGTCGTTGATGAATTAGTAGAGAACCGGCATATCAAATAAAAGTTGGATTTTGCGGAGAGTTAAATCTGATAAGGGGCGTTAGTATAGGGTTCTGATGTGATGCTAATAAGTACTTGTCAGAACTTTTCCACTCATGGGTTTGAGTCGGCGGTTTTGAAAACTGCGCTTAATACCAGGTTCACTTTTTTGTGGATAATACTCGATTAAACTTTGGTACCAGAGGCCGGACTCGAACCGGCACGCCCGTGAAGGCAACGGATTTTGAATCCGTCGTGTCTACCAATTTCACCACTCTGGCACAGGGTGTGGGATTATAGCAGTGAGTGCTGGCCGGTCAACTTGAAGCTCTGGTGGCATGGCGTTTATTGCTTGTTTGCTGGGCCCACCGGCTGGACCGTATCCTTGGTAGAATAGGTTCTTTTTGCCAGTCTAGCGTATTGCTGGTGCCAGCCCTCATTTGATTGTCGATATCGATGCGTCTCGATTTATTCCATTACAATTTACCTGAAGGTTTGATAGCCAGCGAGCCATGCCTGCGTCGCAGTGACAGTCGTCTGCTGATGCTTACGGGAGCCACTGGAGCGCTAGAGCACAGAAGTTTTAATGACATCATCGAGCTGATAGAGCCGGGTGATTTATTGGTGATGAACGATACGCGGGTGATCCCAGCCCGCTTATTGGGCAAAAAGGCCACCGGTGGTCAGGTTGAAGTTCTAGTTGAGCGAGTGCTGGATGATGGCACTGTACTGGCCCATATCCGCGCAAGCAAATCGCCAAAGCCAGGTGCTGAACTGTTTTTTCCGTTTGGTGATGAAAGCGACAAAGTTGGTAGCTACTGTGCGACCGTAACAGGCCGAGAAGCCGATTTGTTCGTGCTTGAGTTTAAGGGCGAAGCCTCTGTGATGGAGGTGCTGGAGGCAGTCGGTCATATACCTTTGCCGCCATATATTGAGCGAGCGGATACCAGCCTTGATAGAGAACGTTATCAGACGGTCTATGCACAAAGGCCTGGCGCAGTGGCCGCGCCTACGGCGGGTCTGCATTTCGATGAAGAGTTGTTAAACCGCTTACGGGAAAAAGGCGTAAATACAGGTTTTGTGACTCTACATGTTGGTGCGGGAACCTTTCAGCCGGTACGCGTTGAAAATATTAAAGACCATGCTATGCACAGTGAAATTATTGAGGTTGGCAAGGCCTTGTGCGAACAGGTGGAGGCTACCCGGGCAGCGGGAAAGAGAGTGATTGCAGTGGGCACCACTAGCGTGCGTTGTCTGGAAACGGCGGGGCGCAGTGGAGTGATGCTTCCCATGCAGGGCGAGACAGATATTTTTATCTATCCCGGTTACCGTTTCAGGATGGTCGATATTCTGATCACTAACTTTCACTTGCCGGAATCGACTCTGCTCATGCTGGTGAGTGCCTTTGGCGGTTATCGAAATATCCAGCAAGCTTATGCGGAGGCGGTGGCTGAGAACTACCGCTTCTTTAGTTACGGTGATGCCATGTTTATTACTCTTAACCCGCGGGCTCCCCAGGAGCAGTTGCCATGACACGAACTTGTTGTATGACCTTCGAGCGTATTGCCGACGAGGGTCTTGCTCGTTTAGGACGACTACATTTTCCCCGCGGAGTGGTGGAGACCCCGGCCTTTATGCCAGTGGGTACTTACGGCACAGTCAAAGCCATGCTGCCCAGGGATATTAAAGAGATCGGTGCTCAGATGATCCTGGGTAATACTTTCCACCTGATGTTGCGACCCGGTACCGAGGTGGTTCGACAACACGGTGATTTACACGATTTTATGCAATGGGATGGTCCCATCCTAACCGACTCTGGGGGCTTTCAGGTCTTTAGTCTTGGGGATATGCGCACCATTAAGGAAGAGGGCGTTAAATTCAAATCGCCCATTGATGGTAGCCCGGTTTTCCTCGATCCCGAGCGCTCCATACAGATACAGCGAGAGCTAGGCTCCGATGTGGTGATGGTATTTGACGAATGCACTCCTTACCCGGCGGACGAAAAGCAGGCGCGGGAGTCTATGGAACTGTCCATGCGCTGGGCCGCCCGCAGCAAACAGGCCCATGGTGATAACCCGGCAGCCCTGTTCGGTATTGTGCAGGGTGGCATGCACGAAACGCTACGCGGTGAGTCAGTACAGAGCTTAAAAAATATTGGTTTTGACGGCTACGCCATTGGTGGTTTGTCGGTGGGTGAGCCTAAGGAAGACCGTTTGCGCGTTCTCGATTGTCTGGCTCCTATTATGCCGGAGGGCGAGCCCCGTTATCTGATGGGGGTGGGTAAGCCTGGCGATATTCTCGATGCAGTGTTGCGCGGCATTGATATGTTCGACTGCGTGATGCCTACTCGCAATGCCCGTAACGGACATCTATTTACCAGTGAAGGCGTGGTAAAAATCCGTAACGCCCAGTATCGAGAGGACACCAGGCCATTGGATAGCCAGTGCGACTGTTATACCTGTGAGAATTTTAGTCGTGCTTATCTTTATCATCTCGATAAGTGTAAGGAAATACTGGGTGCGCAACTTAACACTATTCATAATTTGCGTTACTACCAGAACTTGATGTCGGATATTCGCGGTGCGATTAGTACGGGAAAGCTGAGTGAGTTCGCCGGTGAGTTTTACTTCGCGCAGCAAACGAAGGGCTAGTAGAGTAGGAATTAAACTCGTGGTTTCGTTGGTCGCTTAGGCTAATTAGCCTATAATCGCGGCCTCTTTTTTTAATAAAACCAGTTTCAACAACACCAGCTTTGGGGATCTAAGCTTTAGTATGAATCGTTACCCGCTATGGAAGTACCTGCTTATCACCATGGTTATTGGCCTGGGACTGTTTTACGCGGTACCCAACCTGTACGCGCCCGATCCTGCTATCCAGATTTCTGGGCAGAGCGCCGTCGCTATTGACGAAGACTTGTTGGTCCGGGTAAGTCGTGCTCTGGATGCTGTGGAGATTGAAAACTTTGGGGCAGAACCGGGTAAGCGCAGCGGTTTGATCCGTCTGCGTGAGCGTAGTCAGCAACTGGCCGCGAAGGAAGTGGTTCAGCAGGAATTGGGTTTTGGCTATGTGGTGGCGCTTAACCTTGCGCCGACAACTCCTGCCTGGTCCGCAAAGGCGGGCGGGCAAGCCATGAAGCTGGGTCTGGATCTTTCAGGAGGTGTGCACTTTTTGATGGAAGTGGATACCGGCCATGTGATCGCTAGCTATTTGGAATCTCGAGTTAGCGAACTCAGGGATACTTTGCGTAAAGAGAAGGGCAAGGCCCGCTATAAGTCTCTGGATATTAAAGACGAAGCCATTGTTGCAACGTTTATCAAACTGGAGTTGCGTGAGCGAGCGGAAGAAATTACTCGTCAACGAGAGTTTAACGATTTTCTCCTCGCCACCAGTGAGCGTTCTGGTCGTTTTGTTCTGACGCTCACCCCTACTGAGTCGGCGATTCGCGAGCGAGAGGAATATGCCATTACGCAAAACCTGACCACACTGCGCAACCGAGTGAATGAGCTAGGGGTTTCCGAACCCATTGTGCAGCGGCAGGGACGCAACCGTATTGTGGTGGAATTGCCGGGTGTTCAGGACACCGCTGAAGCTAAACGCATTATCGGTAAAACCGCCAACCTGGAGTTTCGCCTCGAAGCCGAACCCGGCAAGGTTACCGGGCGTGAAAAATTTAAGTTTCGCTCTACTGACAGCGGAGAGCGTAGCGCCTGGCTGGAGAAAAAAATTGTTATTGCTGGCGATAATGTTACCAACGCTAGTGCTGGTTTTGATGAAAATGGCGGGTCGCAGGTGAATATCACCCTGGATGGTAAAGGCGGCCGCGATATGCACAATGCGACGAAAAACAATGTTGGTCGGCGTCTGGGCGTACTATTTGTCGAGACCAAACAGCGAACCGAAGAACGTCGCAATGAAGCAGGTGAGAAGAAGAAAGTCCCGGTAAGCTATCAGGAGAAAAAAATCATCAGTCTGGCCACTATCCAGAGTGCACTCGGTGTGCAGTTTCGGGTGACCGGGCTGGATGATCCCCAGGAAGCCTCCGAATTTGCTTTGCTACTGCGCGCGGGCGCTCTCGCTGCCCCCATGACCTTCGTCGAGGAACGTACCATCGGGCCCTCACTGGGAGCCGAGAATATCGCCCTGGGTATCAGGTCTGTACAGTTAGGTCTGTTAATGGTGCTGGTCTTTATGTTGTTTTACTACCGAATGTTTGGTCTGTTTGCCAATATTGCCCTGGCCCTTAACCTGGTTATTCTGGTTGCAGTTATGTCGATACTCGGCGCTACCCTTACGCTACCGGGTATCGCTGGCATCGTACTGACGGTAGGTATGGCGGTGGATGCCAATGTATTGATCTTTTCCCGTATTCGTGAGGAATTGAAAAATGGCGAAACACCACAGGGCGCGATTCGCTCAGGTTACGAGCGGGCAATTGTGTCTATTGTCGATGCTAATATCACCACGTTGATAGTGGCGGTGATTCTCTATGCGGTGGGTACCGGAGCAGTTAAGGGTTTTGCGGTTACACTCTCCATCGGTATTCTCACATCGATGTTCACGGCGATTATGGTGACACGAGGTCTGACTAATTTGACCTACGGCGGCCGAGATGTGGAAAGGCTTCATATTTAAATTTACTTCCAGATAAACGGGAAAATAAGTGGTAAGAAAACAGAAAGCTAAACAATCGAACAGGCAGGTGGCGCGCAAGCCTTCTGTCGAGCGCTCTGTGAAAGAAAAGTCAGCGGTAGAAAGATCAGTGGGTAAGTCCATACCGTTTATGGCCCAGCGTAGGCTAACGGCTATGTTATCTGTTGTGCTGTTGCTGATTTCTGTTGGCTCTCTGTTTAGTAATGGTCTGGTGTTGGGTCTTGATTTTACCGGTGGTACTCAAGTTGAAGTTGCTTACCCCGAGGCTGTAGCGACTTCGAGTGTTCGGAAGGGCCTGGTAGAGGCAGGGTTTAAAAACCCGGTGGTTGCACATTTTGGTAGCGAGCGGGAGGTACTGGTTCGTTTGCGCGGTACAACTGACGATAAGCTGGGTAATGAGGTGCGTGCGGCTCTGGAGTCCGAACAATCAGTGGAGATACGCCGAGTCGAATATGTAGGCCCACAGGTTGGCGAAGAACTTCGTGACCAGGGCGGCCTGGGTATGTTGCTGGCTCTTGGGGTAGTGATGCTTTATGTGGCTTTGCGCTTTCAGTACAAGTTTTCTCTGGCGGCGGTAGCGGCATTGATCCACGACGTCATTATTACGCTCGGCGTGTTTTCTGTGCTGGGTCTGGAGTTTGATCTTACTGTGTTAGCGGCAGTACTTGCGGTTATTGGCTATTCCCTTAACGATACCATTGTTGTTTCCGATCGCATTCGGGAAAATTTTCGTTTGCTTCGAGTGGCGGATGCCAGCGCCATTATTGATGAGTCGTTGACACAGACTTTGGGCCGCACAGTGGTGACTTCATTGACAACTTTACTGGTCTTGCTGGCCCTGTTTTTTGTGGGTGGAGAGTTGATTCATAATTTTTCTATCGCGCTGATGGTGGGTGTGGTCGTGGGAACCTATTCGTCCATTTATGTTGCAGCTAATATGCTGTTGCTATTGAATATTAGCCAGGAAGATCTGATGCCGCCAGAACGGGTGAGCGACGGCGCAGAGTTTGATGGATTACCCTGAGCTAGCCGCCAAACTACCAAATTTTAACTCGTTGTTCCGGTGGCAGATATAAGTTGTCACCGGGTTTTACATCGAAGGCAGTATAAAACTCGTCGATATTTCGTACCACGCCATTGACCCGGAATTTTGGCGGAGAATGAGGGTCAGTTTTTGCTAAACGCTCAGTGAGTTCATGGCGTCTTTTTACTTTCCAGGCCTGAGCCCAGCCAAGGAAAACTCGCTGTTCTCCCGTAAACCCATCCAGGGTAGAGTCATTGAGGTCAGAGCTTGATTCCCGTGATAGGCGATAGGCCTTTAAAGCGATACTCAGGCCCCCCAGATCACCGATATTTTCGCCCAGTGTTAGTTCGCCATTTAGCTTCAGTTCTGGCATTAGCTCAGGAAGCGGTTGGTAGTTTGCGTACTGTTCTACCAATGTATTGGTGCGCTGTTCAAAGCGTTCCCTGTCTTCATCTGTCCACCAGCTATCCAGATTGCCTTCGCCAGTGTATTTGCTGCCCTGGTCATCGAATCCGTGTCCAATTTCGTGGCCAATTACGCCGCCAATACCACCGTAGTTGACGGCATCGTCTGCGATCATGTCGAAAAATGGAGATTGTAGGATTGCTGCGGGAAATACGATTTCATTCATGCCAGGGTTGTAGTAGGCATTCACCTTTTGTGGTGGCATAAACCATTCGCTGCGGTCTACCGGTTTACCCAGTTTTTGTAAGTCGTAGTGGTGATTAAATAAGCGCGCGCGCTGGATATTTCCAATCAGATCGTCCGCATCTACGCTTAGCGCCGAATAGTCGCGCCATTTATCTGGGTAGGCAATTTTTGGTGTGAATTGATCCAGTTTTTGCAGGGCGCGTTGACGGGTTTCCTCACCCATCCACTCGAGCTCACTAATGGACGCTCGGTAAGCGGCGATTAGATTATCGACCAGTTCTACCATGCGGACTTTTGCTTCGGGGGGGAAATGTTTTTCTACGTACAGCTGGCCGAGCAATTCACCCATGTTGCCATTAATACCCCCAATGGCTTTTTTCCAGCGAGGTCGTTGTTCAAGCTGACCATTCAGGGTTTTATTATAAAAATCGAAATGAGCATTTTCGAATTCGGATGAAAGAAAGGACGCGTGACTTACGAGTAATTTAAAGGCCAGGTAATCTTTCCACTTCGATACCGATGTTTCTATAAATATTTGATTAAGGGCCTTTGCATAAGACGGTTGGCTGACAATTACTGTTTGCCCAGCGGAACCATTGTTTTGTATCTCCGGATCAACACCCAGTGAGCTTAAAAAACTATTAATGCTGTAGTTATTAAGTAGTACCTCAAACTTATCTGCAGTGAACTTATTATAGGTAAGGTCGGCATCGCGGTTTTTTACTTTTGTCCATTGATGTTCGGCGAGCCGGGTTTCAAGAGCGATAATGTGATCGGCGCTTTGTTCCGGTTCGCCAAGGTTTGCCAGAGTGAAAAGTTGTTGAATAAAATCTCGGTATTTTTGTAGTATTTCCTGCCCTCGTTGGGAACTGTCAAAATAATAATCCCGGTCGGGAAGGCCAAGGCCGGATTGACTGAAGTGCATAATGTAACGAGTAGAGTCTTTAGCATCCTGACCGATCCAAACCCCAAGCGGTGAATCAAGGCCTATACCATTACTTTTTCCAAAATAAGCTGCGATGGACTGGTGGTCGCTCAGGGACTGGATGACGGTCATTTGGTTTGCCAGCGGAGTAAGTCCTTTTTCAGCAATTAAATCTTCGTTCAGATAGGCTTTGTAGAAATCACCAATCTTTTGTTTGGCTGGGTTATTGCCTACGGCTATTGCTGATTCCTGGATGATGACCTTTAACTGGTCGAGGCTTTTTTCATGTAAGAGGGCAAATGAACCCCATGATGAGCGGTCGGCTGGAATATTTGTTTCCGCCAGCCAGGCACCGTTTACGTAGGCGAAGAAATCGTCCTGGGGTCGAATGTTTTTGTCCATACCCAATAGGTCGAGGCCCGATTTTCGAGGTTCTAATGTATCATTGCTCGAGGCTTTCGGAGTGTTCGTTTCAGATAGAATATTCTCAGCAACGGTTCCTGTATTAGACGATTTCCCGCATGAACTTAAAACGAAAACCGCACAAAAAACGGTTGAAAGCTGACGAGCGTATTTCAATGTAAGTTTCCTTATGTCGTTGTTACCAATCCAGAACTTAAACCGAGCTTTGGTCTGGATAAACTACCGTTAGCTTATCGGTAAGTTTTTAATACAAATAAACTGACCAGTGTTAGCGGCGTAGGTTCCCACGAAGCTGGTAATTAGAAGCTGGTAAATAAAAGTCTCCGTTAAACCAGGGGGGGCGATTATATCTTGTGGTCATCATACGTGTTCTTTCTTCAAGGGTGACTGTTAGTGAATAACAAAGGTGCCTTTGGCTGTTTCGCAAACCCTGTTCTGAAGTGCTATATCCTCTGCTGAAGGCGTCCCATAGACATGTCGGTCAGCCAGGCCAGTCAATGCATTCTGGCAGGTTGCTATTGGTGACCCCGGACATGATTGTTCAGCAATCATTGTCATATTTTGATCTTTTAATTTTTCGAAGCTCAGTATTTGTTTGCATGCCTTTAGAAACTCGCTTTTTGCACCTGACGTATTTTCTAAGCAGGACGCGGTTCCTTCCAAACTTGAATAAACACAGGCATTGAAGTCGTTTCCACCACAGCTAGTTATCGCTAGCGTGATGAGAAAGATACTAAGGCGCAGTGAGGATAGTGAAGCCGGTAGCTGAGTTACAGTCATCGTGTGTCCATGTATGTACTTAAAGGTTTGTCAGTTCAATAAGGCTCAATCTAGCAGCTGAGGAAGCACCAGCTCCAGAGTGAAATGGCTGACCAGCGTGACCACAAGAATACCACTCAGGTTTAGCCAGAAACCAACCCGGGCCATTGCCGGTATGGTGATCATCCCGGAGCCGAAGACGATAGCGTTAGGTGGTGTTGCTACCGGCAACATAAACGCGCAACTGGCGGCCATGGTAGCGGGAATCACCAGTTTCAATGGATCAATGCCAAGGGCGATGGCAATAGTGGCGATAATGGGAATTAATGCGGTGGTGGTGGCGATATTGCTGGTCAGCTCAGTCAGAAACATAATCAGGCTGACGATCAGCAATGTCATAATTAATGGCGGTACCTGACCGATGGCGATGAGCTGGTAGGCCAACAATTCAGCCACTCCGTTTCTTCCGATCGCACCCGCTAATGCCAGACCACCCCCCATAATAATGAGTACGCCCCAGGGGACTTTGATGGCGGTTTCCCAGTCCATCAAAAAGCGTCGCTCGCGAATGTTTTCGGGTATGGCAAAGAGTAGTAGGGCAGCGACGATGGCGATACCCGTATCGCTTAAGTGCATGAGGGGCGGCCATTTGACCAATAGTGGTCGCCCCATCCAGGCGGCAGCAGTCAGGATAAATATAATCAGGGTTAATACAGCTCCCCTTTGCCATGGTTCCGAGGAGGTATCGATAGCAGCTGCGCTACTTCTATCACCTGAAGACTCAGGAAGCGGTAGTAAGATGCGAGTCATCAATACCCATACCAGGGGGACAAAGATGACTACTAGCGGAACGCCAATGGTCATCCATTGGGCAAAACTAATAGGGCGGCCCAGTTCATTTTCGATAAATGACACCGCGAACATATTAGGTGTAGTGCCGACGATGGTACCAATGCCACCAATGGAGGCGGCATAAGCAATACCCAGTAAGAGGCATAGTGCAAAGCGCTTTTTGTAGGGAGATTCAGGCTCCAGAGCGATCACACTCAGAGCGATGGGCAGCATAACGATGGTGGTAGCGGTGTTAGTGATCCACATACTCAGGGTGGCGGAGGAGATCATAAACCCGCCCACCAGGTGGCGTGGTGCGGTGCCAACAATACGCAAAATAAATAAAGCAAAGCGCCGATGCAGGCGCCAGCGTTCTAATGCCAGGGCCAGGATAAAACCACCGAGGAATAGAAAGATCAGGGGATGGGCGTAGGCGGCAGCGGTATCTTTAATGGTTTGTGCCCCGGTGAGTGGTAATACCGCCAGGGGCAGCAGGGCTGTCGCGTAAATAGAAATAGCTTCG
>JAUUYV010000069.1 GCA_030590275.1 Porticoccaceae bacterium | reverse complement strand
CTGTTGAGGCTTTGGCGCAGCAGACTCCCGGTTTGTTGCTGCTGACTGCAACCCCCGAGCAATTGGGTGTGGCGGGGCATTTTGCTCGTCTGCGATTGCTCGATCCCGACCGTTATTATAGTTTGCAGGCCTTTCGCGAGGAGGAAGTCGGGTATCAGGCAGTTAATCAGGTGGTACAGAGCTTGTTGGCCAAGGATGCTCGGGAGCAGTTTAAAGGTGAACCATCGCTGATTAAAGCAGTTGCTGATTATCTGGGTGATGACGCGGTGGCTGGTTTAAATTTGGCCTTGATGGAGGATGATGCAGAAGCCTTTGATAGAGCCAGTTCAGCTACCGTTGCCAGTCTCCTCGACCGCCACGGTACCGGGCGAGTGTTGTTCCGTAATACCCGACAAGGTGTGGCCGGGTTCCCGGAGCGGAAATTACATGCCCACGCTTTGCCTGCCCCCGTCTTGTCCTACGATACTGATACCCCGGTCAAAGATCTGTTGCAGTCGGAGCAATTGTTGGGCGATAAGTGGTTAAGCGAAGATTCCAGGATACCCTGGCTGGTGAGCTGGTTATCGCAACATCGAGATGAAAAAGCTTTACTGATTTGTTCCCGTTCTGCTACTGCCCGACAGCTGGAAGAGTACCTGCGCTTGCGCGAGGGCTTGCGTACGGCGGTGTTTCACGAGGGTCTGAGCCTGGTGGAGCGAGACCGTGCAGCTGCTTATTTTGCCGATGACCGTGATAGCGCTCAGGTATTGATCTGTTCAGAAATCGGCAGTGAAGGTCGTAACTTCCAGTTTGCTAATCATCTGATTATGTTTGATTTGCCCTTTAATCCAGATTTGCTGGAACAGCGTATCGGGCGTCTCGACCGAATTGGCCAGCGAAATACAGTGGAAGTACATGTTCCCTATTACGAGAATAGCGCTCAGGCACTTATGTTTAATTGGTACCACCTTGGACTGGGAGCTTTCGAGCAGGTATGCCCGGCGGGATCTACCGTTGCAGAGCAGGTGGAAGATTCTTTGATTGAGTGTTTGCATAAGCCGGACGATAAAGTTGCTGCAGAAAACTTGATTACGCGCACTCAGGTGTTGATAACAGAGGCTCGCCAGACTCTGGAGGCAGGCCGGGATAAATTGGTCGAGTTGAATTCCTGTGATGCTGAAGCCGCTGCCGATGTGGTCGGCGATATCGAAGAAGCTTCCCTGGGCAAAGACCTTGAGGCTTACTTAACACGAGTATTTGATGAATATGGTGTGGAGCATAGTGATCATAGCAGCGATGCCATCGTTGTTGAGCCGGGGGATCATATGCACGGGCACAGTTTTCCTGGTCTTCCGGACGACGGTCTGACCGCGACTTTTTCCCGCGCCAGGGCTTTGGCTAGCGATGATTTGCAGTTTCTCACCTGGGAACACCCACTGGCTGCGGGAGCCATGGAGCAAATTGCCAATACCGATTTTGGTAGCGCTACAGTCTGTGCGCTCAAATTGCCGCCTTTGAAGCCTGGTACTTTTATTCTCGAAGCCATATTTGTGCCGGTGCTCGCTGCGCCGGGCGAGCTGGGTTTACAACGCTACCTGCCAGAAGCCCTGGTACGACAGGTCGCGGATAGTAATGGCAATGACCTCACTTCCATTGTCACTCAGGAGCATCTGGATAAACTGGGTTCCAGGGTGCCCGCGGCCACGGTGAGGGAATTAGTGAAATACATTCGTGAACAGATCGTTGAGCTAGTGGCTCGCGTAGAAGCACAGGCGGAAACCTGTTTGGCAGAAATTACTGAGCAGGCGAAAGTAAACATGTTAGAGGAGCAGGGCGGTGAACTCGAACGTTTAGAAGCCCTGGCCCGGGTAAACCCCAATATCCGTAGCGATGAAATTGATTATTTAAAGCAGCTTGTGGTGGTATCGGAAGATTATCTGGGTCGCGCTAAATTGCGTTGCGATGCCTTGCGATTGGCGGTTATAGCAGAATAAGGATGGCCAGAGGTTCTCTGACGAGTACGGTTTCGGCCCATGCTATCTCGAGAAGGCTTACCAATGATCCCAGACGGGAACACAGTTTTCGGGCAGGGCCTTATGCTTGCCCAGTTCTGCCCAGTACTGACCGGGTTTGTGGAAGTCGGAACCACAGCAAGATAGCAGTTTAAGTTCCTCGCAGAGTGCCGCGAGGGCTTTTGACTGATAGTTGTCCTGGTTTCCGGACACTACTTCCAGGCCGTGGCCGCCAAAATCTTTAAATTCGCCCACCAGTTCCTGTAGGCGGGTTCGGGTCATTTTGTATTTATTGGGATGAGCGATGAGCGCGGTGCCGCCTGCTCCGCGAATCCAGTCTATAATTTGTGCAAGCGTCGCCCACTCATTTTTAACATCACCAATTTTGCCCGCACCGAGATATTTTCGGAATGCTTCATCGACGGATTTGACCACGCCCGCATCGACCAGAATGTTGGCAATATGAGGGCGCCCAATGCTGATCGTGTCGGCGAGCTTATCGACTTCGCTAATGATGTTCTTAAAGCCCTTTTTTTCGAGCTTTTCTGCAATAATCCCGGCGCGATTACGACGTGCTTTCTGTTGTAGAAAAACGGCCTCTATCATAGCCTGTTCATCGATGTCGATATTGAGTCCGAGGATGTGTACAGCGGTGTTGCGCCATTGGGCTGAGAACTCAATACCCGCCACCAGTTGCAGCTTGTTAAGTGTGTTGGGAATGCCTGCCTCTCGTAGTTGGTAATAGGCGGTGGTGCAATCGTGGTCGGTAATAGAAAGCACGTCGACATCGTGGTCGATAGCGCGCTGAACCAGTTCCTCGGGTGAGAGTGCTCCATCGGAGATATTGGAGTGACAATGTAAATCAAACAGCATATGGGGGTGGATTGCTTA
Source organism: Porticoccaceae bacterium (assembly GCA_030590275.1). Next base: position 4,826 of record JAUUYV010000069.1, on the reverse strand, counting down.
CTGCGGAGCCCCCATTATAGCGCGTGCGGGAGGTCTTTGATTAGATTCGGCTTAGATGCTCCCTTTGGACGTAAAATTTATCATAAACATCATGTGGCTTGTCGTTTCGCTAAAGGCTTACTGTTTGGCTAAGGGCTTACCGTTTCGCTAATGATGATGACATGTTGAACAAAAAGTGAAGTGAGTACTATGCAGATAATTAAAGATGCCGTTGTTTCGTTTCATTATCGCTTGCTGGATGAGGCAGGTAAGCAGCTTGAAAGTTCTGAAGATGGTGAGCCCACCGCGTATCTCCATGGCCACGACTGCATGTTGCAGGGTATAGAGAGGGAGTTGGAGGGGAAAGTCGTCGGTGACGCGCTAAAAATAACCCTGGAGCAACCTTATGGGCCGCGCCATGACGATACCATTCAACGTGTACCGCTAAAGTATTTTCGGGGTTCCGCCCCACCGAAACCCGGCATGTTGGTCGTGGTTAATAGCGAGCAGGGTGCTCCTCGGCAAGTGACAGTGCTTAAGGTGGGGCATTACACGGTGGATGTAGATACCAATCACCCCCTGGCTGGTATGGATCTTACTTACGATTTGAGTATTGCCGATGTGCGTATGGGTACGGCGGAAGAGTTAAAGACCGAGCAGGTATTGGCGTCGGATGATGCGGCCTCAGCGGAGGTCACGGAATAAAAGTCCCGCAGCAGAGTTTTAATGGAAAAAACGCAGCAGCAAGAGACTGGTACGTGTATATGATTGAGGCCAGCGACAATTCACTCTATACCGGTATTGCAACCGATGTAGCGCGGCGTTTTGAAGACCATTCGCGTGGCAAGGGTGCCAAATATTTTAACGGGGGCCGCCGACCGGTTCGGGTGGTCTATACCGAAAGCGTTCCTACGCGGAGTGAAGCTCAGGTTCGAGAAGCCGCGATCAAGCGTTTATCGCGTTTGGATAAATTATCTCTGATTGCTGTTATTACGGAGCTTTAAACCCGTGGTAACAGAGGGATCTGGTTTTAATTCTGGTTCTGACTCCGAGTCGGAAGTACGCGCTAAACTCATCGGTGAAACCGCTAAAATTCCATGGCGGGACTTACAACGGTTTTTTGCCGGGGGTAAGGCCCTGTATGTCGACCCAGATGTGGATTTGATTGACGCGGGGTGCGAGATTGTTTCCGATAATGCGAAGGCCATTGAGGGATGGGCTGAACGCGGGCTTGTGGCTCCAGTTACCGATGCTCAAGCACTGGAGTGGTACCAGTCTAAAGCTTTGGTCTGGGCCCTGGTGATTCACCCCTGGGTATTGGTGCAGCCGGTGTTGCAGGGTGTTAATGAAGGTTATGGTAAGGCCTAGTTCTTCCAGCTTTATAGTAGTTTTTTGTAGATTTCTGGTACTGATATTCGCGAGTCCACTATGTCGTCTGACACATTAAAACCCGGTAAGCCAAAAGTTGGTTTTGTCTCCTTAGGCTGCCCTAAAGCGCTGGTGGATTCTGAGCGCATTCTTACTCAGTTGAAGATGGAGGGCTACGATATTTCGCCTAGCTACGACGGTGCCGAGGTGGTGGTCGTCAATACCTGCGGATTTATTGACAGCGCCAAACAGGAATCACTGGAAGCCATTGGTGAAGCGCTGGCGGAAAATGGTCGGGTGATTGTGACCGGCTGCATGGGTGGCGACGAGCAGGCGATTAGAGCAGTCCATCCCGATGTGCTGGCAGTGAGTGGCCCACATCAATATGAAGAAGTGGTGGCAGCAGTACACGAATACGTCCCGCAGTCCCTGGATCACGATCCCTTTACCGATCTGGTGCCGGCTCAGGGTGTTAAGCTTACGCCGCGACATTACGCCTATCTAAAGATTTCCGAAGGTTGTAACCACGCTTGTACGTTTTGCATTATTCCCGATCTGCGCGGCAAGTTGGTGAGTCGTCCAATCGGTGAGGTGCTCGATGAAGCAGAACGGCTGGTAAATGCCGGGGTTAAGGAGCTGCTGGTTATCTCGCAGGATACCAGTGCCTATGGCGTCGACATTAAATACCGCACCGGGTTCTGGCAGGGCCGACCGATAAAATCTAATATGCTTGAGCTGTGCAGCGCGCTGGGTGAAATGGGGGTATGGGTGCGATTGCATTACGTGTATCCCTACCCCCATGTGGACAAGGTTATCCCTTTGATGGCGGAGGGAAAAATATTGCCCTATCTGGATATTCCCTTTCAGCACGCCAGCCCCTCTATATTAAAGGCGATGAAGCGCCCGGCCCATCAGGAAAAGACCCTGGAGAGGATTCACCGCTGGCGTCAACAATGTCCGGATTTGACTCTGCGTAGCACCTTTGTCGTGGGTTTCCCCGGCGAGACCGATGAAGATTTTGAAACCTTGCTCGACTGGTTGCGGGAGGCTCAACTCGATCGAGTCGGCTGCTTTAAATACGAAGCAGTGGAGGGCGCAAAAGCCAATGACTTGCCTGACGCTGTTCCTGAAGAGATCAAACAAATACGCTGGGATGCATTGATGGCCGCTCAACAGCAAATCAGTACGGAACGTTTGCAAGCTAAAGTCGGGCAGGCCATTGAAATCATTGTCGATTCTCTTGATGAAGAGGGTCTGGTGGGTCGCAGTCGCGGCGATGCCCCGGATATCGACGGTAACGTGTTTGTGGATGCTGGCGACCTGGAAGCTAAGTCTAAAGTAGTCAAAGCTGGTGATCTGGTGAGAGTATCCATCGAAGAAGCGGATGAATACGATCTGTATGGAGTCATTGTTTGATCGCTTAATTGATATCTCGTGGTTGACACAAGGGCATGTGTTGTATTGATATGTCGGCCGCTCCGCAACAAAATCTTATGGTCCATGGCCTGGAATAAAAATATATGGGTTTATTAGTTAATATCGATAATGGTGGCTCGTTTACCGACGCCTTTGCTACCGACGGAGATCGGGTGGCACACATCAAGTCTCCGACCACCCCTCACGATCTCAGCCAGTGTTTTCTGGATTCACTGAATCGACTTTCCAACGAGCTGTATGGTGAAGACGATTTGGCGCGATTGCTGGGTGAAACTGACCATTTGCGCTATTCAACCACTTCAGGCACCAATGCCGTGGTGGAGCACAAGGGCTCACCTGTAGGCGTGATGGTGAGCGCTGGGGAGGTGGCTTCACTGTATGGTGAGGCGGAGGTGTTGGCTAAATCCGCACTTTGGAAATCCATGGTTCCAGTGGAGCCGGTTGGTATTAGTGCTGACAAGGGCCAGCTAGACGAAACTGCTTTGATGAGTGGCTTTACGACGTTGATCTCCCACGGAGTTTCGCGGATCGTTGTGGCGCTGCCCTCGCGGGACGAAGAGGAGCAGGTCAAGGAGATGGTGTTAGAACGTTACCCTCGACACTTGCTCGGCGCTATTCCGGTACTGTTTTCCCACGAACTGGTGCGTGATGACAACGATGGTCGCCGCCTTTTGTCTGCGGTGGTGAACTCTTATCTTCACCCGGGTATGGAGCATTTTCTCTACGGCGCAGAGCGCATTACCAAACAGCACCATTTAGCCAGCCCGATGTTAATTTATCGTAACGACGGTGACTCGGCTCGGGTGGCGAAAACCACAGCCATTAAGACCTACGGTTCGGGCCCCCGTGGCGGTATGGAAGGAGCGGTAGCGTATTCGGGTATTTACGATGCCAGCACCATAGTGGCCATGGATATTGGTGGTACCACCACGGATATTTCCATGGTAGTTGACGGCACACCAACTGAACTGGCCCACGGTTTAATCGGTGATGAGGAAATCCCCAACTCATTTGCGATGGGCGATATTGTCAGTATCGGCTATGGCGGTAGCTCCATTTTCCGTATCGAGAATGGTGAAATTGTGATTGGTCCCGAAAGCGTGGGTGTCGCACCTGGCCCCGCCTGTTTAGGTCGTGGCGGCACGGTGGCGACCATTACTGATGCGCTTCTGCTGGCTGGAATGATCGACCCCGATAATTATTTAGGCGGTGAATTGACGCTGGATAAAGCCTTGTCTGAAGGCGTCATCCAGCAAGAGATCGCGGGCCCTCTGAGCGTATCGCTCGATCAGGCCGTAGATCGTATGATCAGTGCCTATGAAGGGCAGATCGCCCAGCACATGAAAGATGTTGTGACTTCCCGAAAACTCGATACTGGTGAGAGTGAACTACTGGCCTTTGGTGGCGGCGGTCCAATGAATGCCAGTGGCATTGCAGCGGCAGCAGGTTTTAAGCGCCTAATTGTGCCCGCGTATTCTTCGGTATTTAGCGCCTACGGAATCGGCTTTAGCGACCTTTCACATCACTACCGGGTACCGCTGGCGGAGCTGGAATCACGGGGCGAGGATACGGTGATTGCCGAAATGCGTCAGCGCGCTAGTCGAGATATGTACGGTGAAGGTGTAGAGCCTGGTGGATGGAACGAAACCCTCGAAGTTGTTGGTTCCACCGAGGGCCGCTTAAGTTCGCAGCCCTATAAAAAGGATGCATCGAGTAAAGTTGCTGAGGGGCTAGATGATGCCGCTGTGCAGCTCATTGCTACCCACACCCTGCAGCACCTCGATTTAAAATCCCTTGGCGAAGTGGCTACTAAGAAAGCAAAGCCCACAGGTGAGGCAACTATCAATTTGGGCGGTGAACACATAAATCTGCCGGTTTACTCCTTAAAAGCTGCGCAAACTGGTGAGTCCGGTACTGGCCCGGCACTGTTTCGCGACGAGTACCTGACTTGCCTGATTCGTCCGGGCTGGTCTTTTTCGGTGTCTGGCAATGGCGACTTAATTGTGGAGGAACAGCCATGAGCGAGGAGACAGCCATGAGCG
>JAUUYV010000103.1 GCA_030590275.1 Porticoccaceae bacterium | reverse complement strand
CTAGCGCTACTAATCGCACTGTTTTATTTAAAATCTGGCTTAACCAGGTAGATATCCCCGTATCTGGCTCGAAAACGGAAACCGAGTCGCCCCATATCTTGGCGATGAATGTGTTTTCTGATGTTGGTTTGAGTGTTACGGCGTCCAGGTTGAGGTCTTGGGGGGCAAAATCCACATGGCTTAACTGAAGCAGGGTGATCGAGTCTTGTTTTGACAGGGCCGTTTTAATCAGCACCATCTCTGGGTGTTGACGCTGAGTCACAAAACGCCCGCTTTCATCGACCAGCATAAACTGCCGGTCGTGAAGTAAACCAGTGGGGGCGGCGGGCCAGCTATCAACGGCAATGCCTGCCAGCGATTTCACCGGATATATAAATAGCTGTGTAATCGCGACAGAAGGCATGTGATCCCTACTAGTTACTTTTTGGCAGCTTGTCTGGCGTCAAACGCGGCCATCTGCTCTGAGGTGGCGGGCAGTTGGTATTTGTCCTTCCACTCGTCGTAGCTCATGCCGTAGACCACTTCGCGGGCTTGATCATAACCGACGCTTTCACCGAGCTCTTCGGCGGCTGCCATGTACCACTTGCTCAGGCAGTTGCGGCAAAAACCGGCGAGGATCATGAGGTCGATGTTTTGTGCGTCTTTATTGTCGTCGAGGTGCTTTAACAGACGGCGAAAGGCTGCGGCTTCAATTTCGGTTTGGGTTTGCTTGTCCATGGATTGTCCTTTTCTTTAATACGGTTATCTTTAATGCTCTTTCTTTAAAAAACGGGGAATCAATAAAACATTCTTCAATAAAACAAGGAATCGAAAAATACAGCGGGCACTGGATCGCCTACCTCGATGGTTGTTTCTACCGGCACTATAGCAAAGGCATTGGACCAGCTGGTGGATGACAGTACCCCTGAACTTTGATTGGGGTGGGTGTGCATTTTTCTGTTGTCATCAATTTTTACACGGACATATTCCTGGCGAATGCTTTTCTTCTTACGTGCGAAGCTGGCAGGCAGGTTTACGGGGTTGGGGTTCAGTGGCTCAAGCCCTTGCATGGCCTGCAGAAAAGGTCGTGTAAACAGTAGAAAGGTAACAAAGGCGGAAACCGGGTTGCCGGGCAGACCGAAGAGTGGGGTTTTTCCGTCTGCAGTATTGATTGAGCCGAAGGCGAGGGGCTTACCGGGTTTAATGGCCATTCTCCACATATTCAGCTCGCCCAGTTCTTCAATAGCACTTTTGACGTGATCTTCTTCGCCGACAGAGACGCCGCCGGTGGAAATGATTACATCGGCCTCATCAGCGGCCTTTTGCAGGGCTGTACGAGTGGCTGCTGGCGTGTCTTCTACCCGGCCCAGATCGACCATATCAATATTCATGCGTTGCAGCAGGCCGGCCAGTAAATAGCGGTTGGAGTTATAGATTTGGCTCGGCCCAATGGGGTGACCGGGCTCTACCAGTTCGTCACCGGTTGAGAGTACGGCCACTTTCAGCTTTCTATATACAGGTACTTCTGCAGAGCCTATGGATGCTAATAACCCCATGTCCGGTGCGCTGAGCCACTTCCCTGCGTCGCTGACGACACTGCCCAGGGCAATGTCCTGTCCTTTGGGGCGGATGTTGTTGTTCACTTTCACATCGGCTGAAATTAATACCTGAGTGTGGTCCTCATTGATTTCGCAGTTTTCCTGCATGACCACGGCGTTGGCCCCGGCGGGAACCTCGGAGCCCGTGAAAATACGGGCGGCGGTGCCGGGTGTTAATGCCTTGGGGGGAGTACCTGCGGGGATACGCTGGCTGATATCAAACCACTGGGCATTGTTATTGCTGTGGTCGGATGTATGAAATACGTATCCGTCCATGGCGCTGTTGTCGGCGGGTGGCACATCAACCCCGGCCAATTGGTCTTCGGCCAGCACCCGGTTGAGGGTGTGCATTAACGGAACCTGCTCTACCTCACTGATGGGTTTGGCCTGCTTGAGTATTTGATTGATTGCTTCGCCAACGGGTTTCATTGATGTTTCCAAGTTATTTCATCGATAGGGCAAATTATACCCGCGCATCAAAGGGCACTGCTATATCATTCACCGATGTTTTCCTTTAATGAACTAAAACGCCTTCTGCGTCTAGCGGCTCCGCTGCTTGCTGCTCAATTATTGTCCACTGGAACCGGTGTGGTCGATACCATCATGGCGGGTCACTACAGTGCCGATGATCTGGCGGCCGTGGCAGTAGGTAATAGCCTGTGGATGCCTGCATACCTTCTAATTGCCGGTATGTTGATCGCAACTACTTCGATGGTTGCGCGGTTCTATGGTGCCGGGGATCACAAATCGATTGTTACGGCGACACAACAAAGTATTTGGGTTGCTCTGCTGATCGCCGTTTTAATTAGCGTCCTGCTGGCAAATTCGAAGCCGCTGCTGGTTCTGTTCGGTGTGGATGGCAAGCTGCTGGAAATTACTCACGGTTATATCTTTGCTATTGCCTTTGCTATGCCGGCCGCGGCTATTTTTAATGGTCTGCGGGGTTTTACCGAGGGCATGGGGCGAACAAAGCCCTACATGCTCAGCAGTCTGCTGGCGTTTGTGCTTAATATTCCCCTGAATTATGGTCTGATCTATGGAGCTTGGGGGCTGCCGGAACTGGGTGGCGTGGGCTGTGGTTGGGCTACGGCTCTGAGCTTCTGGATTCAGGTGTTGGTATTGATGTGGTTTACCTCTCGCTCAAGTGAATATGCGGGTGTTCGCCTGTATAAACAGTGGCGGTTACCTGATTGGCTGGAAATGAGAAAGATAGCCAAGTTGGGTTTGCCTATTTCGCTGGCAGTTTTCGCGGAAGTCTCAATTTTTTCATTCATTGCTTTGTTGTTGGCGCCATTAGGCGCGTCGATAGTGGCAGGGCATCAGGTTGCACTGACTTCCTCCCATATGATTTTCATGCTGCCCTTGAGCTTCTCTCAGGCACTTACCATTCAGGTAGGGCACTACTTGGGGGCTGGGCAGCAAAAGCTGGCGAATCTGGTGTGTCGCACGGGTCTCATTTCTGTTGTTGGCCTGTCTTTGATGACCATGAGTTCAATCTTGATCTTTCGTCACGACATTATTGGCTTGTTCACAGACGATCTTGAGGTACAGGTGATTGCTGCGAGTTTGTTTGTACTCATGGCGGTCTATCAGCTGCCTGACCATATACAAATTGCCGCTAATGCCGGTTTGCGTGCCTATCACGATACCCGGGTGCCCATGGGGTTTATTGTGGCATCCTACTGGGGGGTGTGCCTGCCTTTGGGTTTTGTGTTGGCCAGAACCGATTGGCTGGTGCCCGCTATCGGCGCTCAAGGCTTCTGGGTGGCACTGGTAGTTGGCCTCTCTCTGACCTGTATTCTTCTGACCAGGCGTCTTTACGTCATTGCCTCGCGCCCGTTAGTTCACTGAGTTTTATCCTTTCGAGTGGGGGGGGTAGTCCCTGTCTAGTCCATATGTATGGAGTTTAGAAAGTGGATTCTAATTAGGGGGGCGATTCTAATTTCTTTGTTTAAACTCTCCCCAACTTGAAGATTTAAACCTTTTAAATATTTAATCAAACTCTGGAGAGTCACCATGGCTAAAGCAAAAAAAGTTGAAAAAACTAAAATCGAAGAATTGTTTGACGATGTAAAAGTAAATGCTGAAAAAGCTGTTAACGCTGGTTTCGGTGCTTACGGTCGTATCGTAGAAGAACTTGAAACTCGTTTCGAAAAGCTGACTAAAGACAGCGAGAAGCTTTACAACGACCTGGCTAAAGAAGGTAAGAAAGTACAAGCTGACCTTGAGAAGCAAGTTGAAGAAGCTCAGGACAAAGTTGAAGAGCAGATCGAAAAAGTTAAAGCTAAGGCGCCTAAAGCTCCTTTCGCTAACTTGAGCGATAAGATTGAAGAGCTTACTGCTAAGCTGGACAAAGCTGCTTAATTTTAATTAAGTAAGCGTTCCATAAGAAAGGCGGCAGCTGCAAAGCTACTGCCTTTTTTAATGCCTAAAATAAATTGTAGTGGTCAAGTAAATCCGGCCACGACTTAGTAGTCAGTCCAGTACAACTGTTCCGCAATATAATGACGTAAAAAGAAGCCAAGAAGAGCCTGTTGTCCTCAATAATTATGTGCACACGACATAAAATAAATCATGCTTCCCTTTTCCAAAATGGGTCAAGGAGAGGAATAAAAAGTACCCGAAAGATCGGCATCCGTTCGGAGTTCGGCAAGCAGGATTCGTTGCCCTACATGGCCATCTGGCCGATTTAGCCACAAAAAGCCCACACAGGAAGTTCGGCCATGGTTCGGCGTGACGGGGAAGGCATTGAGCGAGCAAGAAAAGCCCTTACAAATCTTCAACTTAGAGCAAGCCACAGCACTACTGCGTGCTACTCATAATCGGCAGGTCCCCAGTTCAAGTCTGGGCGGGCCCACCATATAAAACAAGAAGGTCGATCCGAGAGGGTTGGCCTTTTTGTTATTCGGGGCAGTGGAAAAACGTTGAATGACAATCTAGAATATTAGTTCAAATAAAAATTTCACTGTCATGGTAATGGATACATGAACGCCATAATAAAGCCGTTGTTGCTTAGTTTTATCCTATTACTTCTGCCCCTGAGCAAAGCCAGCTTGGCTCAGGAGCTCTCCCCAAGAGCCTATTGGCCTTCTCCTATCGGTACAAAAGCCGTGAGCATAGGCTATGCCTACAGTAGTGGCGATATCCTTTTAGATCCTGAGTTGCCCGTTGAAGGGCTGAACGCTGATGTTAATACCGCTGTGTTGGCCTACTTCCAATCTTTTAATTTCGCGGGTAGAACCGCCAACTATATCTTGGAGCTACCCTACGTTTGGGGAACCGTTGGCGCCGCGCTGGACCTCAGTGACTACCCGTTGCCTCCCGACGCTCTTATTCCCGATAGTGCTGACTTTGAGGGGCAGGGCGATATCTCGGTCACTTTGTCAGTGAACCTCAAAGGTGCTCCCGCTATGAATAAAGAGGAGTTCAGGGCATTGCTAAAGGATCCTGAGTCCCAGCTGGGCATCGGGCTGAAGGTGACCGCACCCACTGGCGATTATGATAAGGATAAGAAGATTAATGTAGGCAGAAATCGGTGGGCGGCTAAGACGGAAATGGGCTACATCAATAGCTTTAGTAAAAACTGGATTTTTGAACTTGAGTCTGGCTTCTGGTGGTTCGGAGACAACGAAGATCACCCTAATGGAAGTAAGGGGCAAGATACGATTTATTCGCTGGAAACTCACCTGATTCGAATTTTTAACCCCGGTATGTGGGGTTCATTGGATGTGAATTATTACCGCGGAGGGTCGACCTCACTCAATGGTGAGGCAGATGATAATAAGCAGCACGTTGCTAAAGTAGGCCTTAGTCTGGCATTCCCTGTGAGCCGCAAACAAACGGTTAAAATGAGTGTTTATGAGGGTGGTTTCAACGATTCTGACAATGACTTTTGGGGCGCGCTGATTACATTTAGTCACCGGCTTGAGTAAGGAATACCTATTATTATTTTAGGGTTTCTTCTGAATTAGCGGCTGCGTGCTACTCAATTCTCTATAAAATCCGGGGCAGGCCCCCATCAAAAACGTGCTTACCAGGTTTGGTTTTGAATTTTTTCCGCAGCTCCATCAACCACGCTCAAATAATAATCTAAAGCCAAATTTGCAGCCGTAGACAACCTGGTATCTGGAAGAAGTAATCCATTGTGGTAAGACGGAGCCGAATGCCACACGCCACGGTTACACACTCGGGGTAATATAGGCCCACCCAAATCTATAACTACATTGGGATCTTGATCGCCAGCAAAGCCTTCAAACTCGACCTCATTAGTGCCATCAGAAAAGATCTTCATATTGCGGTATAAGCCTACACCTACCGCAGGCGGGCCTACATGTATCTTCTGTTTCGACCATTCAACGTGAAGGAACGCATGCTGAGCAACGCACCTAGAATGATACAAATATTTAAGAAGCTCATCCTGATCTCTTTTCTTATTAACAACCCCAAACCAGGATTGGAATTTAGGAGAGAGCTTTTCCCCGTGATCTTTGAAGCTTGTCCAAGCAGTTTGGATAAGCGTGACAAACCGATTCCATGCTATTTCCACTTCTGCCTTATCAGTACTGGATTCAAAAACCGTCACCAACTTACGCGCTTCCTCTAACTCCGAATAAACAGCCTGAAAAGGTTTCAATTCAGTATTCGAAATTAGTCGACCCCTCTTTTTAAAAGAGTTTCTGAAAGCTTTCATTTTGTCCGAGCCCAAAACTAGTCAATCAGTGATTATTAAAATTTGACTGTACCACCGAATTGTTGAGTTGCGGTCAATCATTTCCGCTAAAGCATCAAAATCGATACCTGCAATATTAATTGGCCGAGGAAGACTGGAATGAATTTGAATGGTGGTGATGGCTTCATCTAACAGTTCATCAACTTGTGTACGAACAATGTGCAACACATCATCGCCATCAATCACATCGCCCATACCCTCTAAGATGGTTTTAAGCAGAAAGTTCAATAGGGCTCAACCTTCCAAAAATGGCATGGCAGATTTATCAGGTAATAGAGCTTTAAAGATTCGATTTATCCTGTGCAATTTGCTAAAAAAATTACACTACATTATGGATTATATTTGG
>JAUUYV010000274.1 GCA_030590275.1 Porticoccaceae bacterium | reverse complement strand
GCCGTTGAGGTGCCCGCAAGGGTGAAAAGGGAATTCGAGCGAAGAGCTTTTAGCCCATCGTTAACGAAGCTGTCCCCGCAACTGTATCCGGCGAGAGCCGCCCACTAGCCACTGATCAGGGTTGCACCCCATCGGGAAGGCGGGCGAACTCGGTGACCCGGTAGCCAGGAGACCTGCCTCAACTGCGTTGTCTTTAACGGTCGGGGTAATCGTTTAAAGCGCACCGCTGTGGTTCGTCGTGCAACGCAATGTATAGCTTGTGTCGACGGAACTAGCGGGCATCTCAGTGTGTTCCCGCATGTCTTCGCGTCCGGCATGGCTTGTTCCATTCAAGCATTGCAGGGAATACCTTATGAAATCCAGATCATACAATTCTTCAGCAAAACCTTTTCTTACTTGCCCCAGGCTTCGTTTTTGCGCTATAGCCTTTGGTCTAGCCCCCACATTAAACCTCACGGCCAATACCGGCGCTGATACCGAAATAATGGCTATCGAACACGAGGTGGTCGTCACCGCCACCCGTTCACCCTACAGCCTGGATCGTATTGCGACTACAGTACGTGTAATAGACCAGCAAGATATCCAGCGCAGTGGGGTGCGTACGGTGGTCGACCTTTTGCGCAATCACGGTTCGGTACAGGTACGCGATAGTAGCGGTATTGACCGGGCCAGCAATCTTTCACTACGTGGTTTTAGCGGCTCGGAAAATGTGCTGACACTGGTCGATGGGCGCAAACTGAATAACACTGACCTGGCTGGTCCGAACCTTACGACGATTCATCTCGATGATGTCGAACGCATCGAGATTCTGGAAGGCGGTGCGGGAGCGCTATATGGTGATCAGGCCGTTGGTGGTGTTATCAACATCATTACCAAACGAGAAGAGTCAGCGGGTGGTAGTGTCCACATAGGACGTGGCAGTTACGATAACGAGGTATACAGAACCAGCTACCACAACACCCTGGCTTCGAGTTTTTACTATCGCCTGAACACAGATGTAGAACGGGGTGATGCCTACCGGGACGATACCAGCCTTAACTACGAAAACTACAGCGTGGTAACGGGGTATCGCCATCACAGCGGTGAGGTCTATGTGGAAGCAAGACAAACAGACAACGAATACCTCCTAACCGGTGCACTGTCCGTCAATGAAGAAGACCTTGATCGCCGGCAGGGGGGTGGCAGTTTTAACGATTATGCCGAAGATAGCCGGGTGGCCCGAATCGGACTCAATCAGCGTTTTGGTGAACATCTGGAGCTGAGAACCTCCTACAGCGATCGCAATGAAGAAGCCCTGATTCGCTCCGAATCAGGTTTTGGGTCCGCCGTGTCGCAACAGGATCGCCGGATAAAACTGTTCGATCCCCGCTTGATTATTAATGTCGATCGACTGAGAGTGACGCTCGGCCTGGATAAAGAGGACGTGGACTATAATTTTTTGGTGGACTTTGGTTTCGGCCCAACGGGCTCCAACCAAAGCCACAATAAGGAGAGTGAGTACTTACACCTGGTATTTTCTCCCCATGAAAGCCTCGATATTCAGGGCGGTATTCGCCACGCCAAACTCAAGGTTGATGTGCAGCCCTTTGACCTTGATTACCAACAGGGGGTGACCGTTCACAATATCGGTATCAGTTGGCGGCCCAGCATTGGGGGAAACAGAAATTGGCAAATCTATGTGAACCGGGACGAAACTTTTCGTTTTGCCCTGGCGGATGAAAACGTGGATTTTTTCGGCAACTTCAGTTTACTAGACGTGCAAAGAGGTGTTGCCTGGGAGCTGGGCAATCGATGGGAGTGGGCCGAGCTCAAGGCAAACCTGGCGGTATTTCAGCACGACAATGAAAACGAAATTGCCTATGACTCCATGCTCGGATTTTTTGGCGCGAACACCAACCTGGACGACACACGACGGCGGGGGGCTACCGTAGAGCTGAACTGGCAAGCGAGCGACAAACTGGCTTTGAGTACAGTGTATAGCTACACCGACGCCACCTTTATCGAAGGTGTTTACGAGGGCAACCGAATTCCCGATGTGGCACGCCACCTGCTTAAATTAAACGGCAGCTATCAGCCTCATCAGCACTTAAATCTGTTTGCCGAAATGCTCTATGTGGGTTCCAGGCAACTGGATTTCACCAGCAGTACGGATAGCCTTGGGGCCTACACTGTGTTCAACCTGACGGCCACCTGGCATCAGAACAACTGGACATTACAGGCCCGTTTGAACAACATAGGTGATAAGGAATACAGCGAATTTGTCTCCTTTTTTGGTTCGAGGGCCTTATTTCCATCAGCGGAACGTAATCTGATGGTGACCCTGGGCTACGACTTTTAGGAGAACGTATTTTTAAAGCACCAGGTTTTTTGAACTCGACCCAGATACCTAAGAAAGTGGAGATTTGAATGAAACACAGCCCTGCCATTATTGTTATTGCCGCCGTGTTACTGGCGGCTTTGAGTCGCTTATTGCCTCACCCTCCCAACTTTTCGCCAGTGGTGGCTATGGCCCTGTTCAGTGGCGCGGCCTTAATGGACCGTCGACTGGCACTGATTGCCCCACTGCTCGCCATGCTGCTCGCTGACCTGATATTGGGATTTCATGGCACCATGGTATTTGTTTATCTGGCCATGGCCCTGGTGGTATTAGGCGGGCGAATACTCGGTGAGAAACGCGGGCCGCTAAGCCTGGCAACCGCAGGCTTTGGCGGAGCTCTGGTGTTCTTTATCGTGAGTAATGCGGGGGTATGGCTGGTACAGGATATGTACTCCCTCGATTTTGCCGGCTTACTAGCCTGTTATGGCGCAGCATTGCCATTTTTCCACAATAGCCTTATGGCTACCTTTTTATATGGTGGAATATTTATTGGCCTGGAGTGGTGGCTACAGCATCAAAACCAGATTGTTTCAACCAAAGCCTGAAGATTTTTTCAATTATAAATCATCGAATACTAAGCTATCGAATATAAGACCTTTACCAGGATATAATTTAGAGCCTGTATCGATTCCAGTTTTATACCATAAAAAAAGCCGACTTTTAATCGGCTTTTTTTATGGATGACATAGGGCGTATGTCTATAAATCGTAACCGCGTTCATCGTGGAGTACCAGATCCAGCCCCTGAGTTTCTTCCTCTTCCGTCACTCTCAGGCCCATGGTCGCATTCAGTACTTTTAATAATACGAAAGTCACGACAGCGGTAAATAACACGACTGCAACAATCCCGATAAGCTGTACCTGCACCTGCGAAGCCATCACCATACCTTCGTTATATCCCTGACCACCAAATAAGCCAAGTTGATCCGAAGCGAATACGCCAGCGAGCAGCGTACCAAGTATGCCTCCAATACCGTGGACAGGAAAAACATCGAGAGAATCATCGATTTTGAACTTCAATTTAATAGACTGGGTGGCAAAGTAACACACAATTCCGGCACTAAAGCCTATGACCAGTGCTCCACCAGGGCCAACAAACCCGGAAGCGGGGGTAATTGTACCCAGGCCCGCTACCATACCAGTGACAATACCCAGCACGGAGGGTTTTCCGTGACGAATCCATTCCATCATCATCCATGCCAATGAGCCTGCTGCCGCTGAAAGATG
>JAUUYV010000023.1 GCA_030590275.1 Porticoccaceae bacterium | reverse complement strand
GAAGGTTGGTAGTCAGGTGACGGATGTTGAACCTGGAGAAGCCGTGGCGGTGTTTGGGGCCTGGGGCTGCGGAGTCTGTAAATTGTGTGAGCAGGGGCAGCAAAATCTGTGTCAGAAACCAATATTCCCCGGAGTGATGGTTGATGGGGGTTGGGCGGAAAAAATACTGGTTCAGCACCCGCGTAACCTGGTTAAGCTCAATGGGCTTGACCCCGTGGTTGCTGCGCCGATGACCGATGCCGCATTAACGCCTTATAGAGCGGTGAAAAAGGCGGCTCAAATATTAGGCCCTGGACGCACGCTGGCGATCATAGGGGTTGGTGGGCTAGGTCATATGGCATTACAGATTGCCAGGGCCATAAGCCCGGCCACCCAATTGATCGCTATTGATGTCAGCGACGAAAAGCTAGCTATGGCAAAGGAGTTGGGGGCTCACCACGCGATTGATGGCAGGGGCAATGTAGCAGATGCGGTGAAGGCTGCTACTGGTGGAGACGGTGCCGATGCGGTAATAGATTTTGTTGGTAGTGACGCGACGCTCGAAAACGCCGGTGCCAGTGTGGCGATTGCCGGTAAAGTCATTGTCGTTGGTATTGCCGGCGGCACTTTACCCTTTTCATTCTGGAAAATCCCCCTGGAATGCGAAGTATCCACCAGCATTTGGGGTAATCGCCAGGAGTTGAAAGAAGTCCTGGAGCTGGCTCGCCTCGGGCTGATTACTCCCCACATTGAACGCCAGCCTCTGGAAGCCATTAACGAAGTGCTGGAACGTTTACACGAAGGGAAAATCCAGGGTCGAGTGGTACTGACCCCCTAATTAACAGCTATCGAATCCTGGCCTGCTTGCGTGGGCCTTTCGATTCAATACAAATACAGTTACTCCGTAACCGGCATTAGAACTCGCATCAAAATATTGGGAGGCAAGTAGTTATGCCCTTATCACCGCCAAAGGCGCGCCGACATTTACACACGCGAAAAATCGATCTTAAGGGGTATTTTCGAGAGGATGGTTTATGGGACATAGAGGCCCATATCACCGATAAGAAAACCTACACTTACGAAAATAAATGGAGAGGTACGGTGGCATCCGGCCATCCTGTCCACGACATGTTCTTACGATTGAGTATTGATTCCAGTTTGGTGGTGCGCGAAGTAGAGGCCGTCATGGATGTGCAGCCCTATACGATTTGTTCGGATATTTTGGGGAATTTCCAGAAGTTAGTCGGACTTAATATTGGCCCCGGGTGGAACCGGCGGGTTCGCGAGTTGGTTGGTGGTGTGGAAGGCTGTACGCATATTGCAGAGTTACTGGGTCCCCTGGCGACGGTTACCTTTCAAACTTTATCTGGGGACTACGCCAGGGAGCTGATGGGCCTTGAAGCCATGGATAAGGAAGCGCAAAAAGCCGATGAGCCCAACCAGGAAGTACCGTTTATGCTTAACGGCTGTCACACCTGGAGTAGAAAAAGCCCGGTGGTGAAACAGGACTACCCTGCATTTTATGAGGGCTCTGATACCGAGGAGAAAGTGGTAACGATTGTT
Organism: Porticoccaceae bacterium; assembly: GCA_030590275.1. The sequence continues at coordinate 8,722 of JAUUYV010000023.1, read as the reverse complement.
GAACCCGGAGTAGGAAAGTGAGAGCCTGCTGGTGTTTTATTCCGCCTGAAACCTTATCTCCCTTGAAATATTGGCACTCTAAGAAGTAGAAGTTTTATGACAGAAGAAGTTGGCGTTAAACAATTTGATCGTATTGTGCGGATACCTTCACCTACGGATTTTAACGTTGGTGATATCAATAGCTACGTGATCTTGCCTCAGCAAGGTTCAAAGCAACTGGTGCTGATCGACACCGGCGTCGGTACCGATAGAGCATGGGTAGCACTGAATTCTGGTTTGCAGCAATTCGGTTATGGGGTGGAAGACATTACCCTCCTGTTATTAACCCACGCCCACACGGATCACTTTGGGCAGGCAGCGCGTATTCGGGAGGCCTCGGGTTGTGAGCTTTGGGGTCATGAAACCGTCAATATGACAATATCTCGTTATACGCCGCCACCCGAGCGGATCGAAGTGGAGCGAGACTTTCTGCGTAGATTCGGCATTACCGACGAGCTCTACGATAAGGCTTACGATTACCGCTCTTATATACACGAGATTTTTACGCCCTGTGAGATGGACAGGGAACTGAAAGATGGGGAGATGGTTACCATCGAAGGTTTCGAGCTGGAGGTCGTCCACACCCCGGGTCACTGCCCCGAGGAAGTGGTGTTTTGGCAGGCAGAAACTCGGCAAATGTTTTCTGGCGATCACCTGTTACCCGACATTACCCCAGTATGTTTGCTTAATATTCCCGAAACCCCCGAAGGTGACCGGGTGAGCGCACTAGGTCAGTATTATGAATCCGCGGATAAGGTTATTCCCTACGATGCCCGGTATGTGTACCCCAGTCATGGCGACGTGATACATGATCACCGTCAACTGATTGCCGGTTATAAGTTGTCTACCGAGCGACGAATATTGAAAATATCAAAAATGCTCGAAGAGAACGGCGCTCTTACCCCCCTGGAAGTTGGCCAGCGTTTATTCCCTAAAGTATGGGAAGATCAAATATACGCTGTTATATCGGAGGTCATGGGCCATCTCGATATGATGTTCGAAGGGGGGTATGCTAACGTTGAAGAGCGAGATGGCTTAGTGTATTTCTCGCGTATTTCGACGCCGGGGCCAGGGGAAATATTTAGTGCCGTCGTTTAGTTGCTTATGTACCAAGGTAAGGTAGCTGCGAGCTTTAACCCTGGTGTTAGAGAATATAGGTCATAGTCGAGGAATATAAAGATGAATCAGTCCAAAACCAACGAATTGATCGGTAGCTCAGATCAATCATTTGAAGATGCCCTCGCCGAAATTTTAAGGCGGGCTAACCAGACCTTACGCGGTATAAAAATGATGACTGTCATCGATAAAAAAATGTCAATCGATGACAAGGGTGGTTGTCGGTACCACCTAAGGGCGCATATGCAGTTTGATATGACGGCTCCAGATAATCTCCATTTATGAAGACGTATCAGCTTTCGTTTTATCTTTTGACTCGAGTTTCGGCTTGAATTTCGATTTACGTTTTAATCTAGATTAAATAAAATATAAAGTTTAGGAGAACGATAATGACGGTTTCCAGTGTATCTAATATCACGGCATCATCTCCCACCAGTTGGCAGGATGCGATGGAAAAAGGCCTCGAACGAGCAGCCCAAACATTGCGCGGTATCCAGTCGGCGGAAGTTATTGCCGAGCGTGCCCGAGTGGAAAGAGGCGAAGTAAAAACTTACGAGGTAGATTTGAAAATTATTTTTTCCCTGGAATAGTCTGTTCAGGCAAAACCTTATTGATCAATATCTTTCATAAAAATAAAGCGCAATAGAGAGTGTAGGGAGTGGTGTTATGGGTGAGAAGAATTCGTCTAAAAAACTTTTTACGAATGCCTGTTTGATCGACGGTCTGTCCGATCAGGCAAGAAGTAATATTTCTATTTTGGTCGAAGGTGAACGCATTGCCGAGGTAAGTGAGGGTGATATCCCGGCTAATGGCGCTGAAGTTATTGATCTGTCAGGAAAAACAGTATTACCGGGTTTGATCGATACCCATATCCATACCGTGATGATGGATGCGGAGTCCTTCCCACTGTTTTTGGCTGCTGGGGTGACCACGGCTCGCGATGTGGGCGGGCGTCTGGATCTGGTCCTGCAGAACCGAGATGATCTTAATTCCGGTAAAAAACTTGGCCCACGATTATTTGTTTGTGGTCCTTTGCTTGATGGTCCCGGCGCTAGTTTTGATAGCCCAGCCTTTACCATCATGCTTGATCGAGTTCCAACGGTAGAGGCGGTGCCTCAAAAAATTGGTGAACTGCTCAACGCCGGTGTCGATGGCATTAAATGTTATTTCACCATGACCGCAGATATTGTTCGCGAAGTGATTAACTTTGTGGACAAGCGGGTACCGGTTACCGGTCATCTGGGCTATTGCTCGTCGATGGACGCCATAGAGGCGGGTATCGATGGTTTGGAGCATGTCTGGATATCGCCCTACAACGATATTTGTCCGGTCAATATGAAATTTGGGCAGGATGCCTCAATGCTCGATTCCAAGTTTTGGATAGATACCATGGCCGGTTGGGAGCAGGCCGATTTAAAGGGCGAGCGGGCGCAAAAGTGGTTTGATGCCATGGTGGAAAAACAGGTGCATATGGGCACTACGCTAGATTTACTGTGGACTGCCAAAGCCGGGCTGGAAGCCTCGATCAAAGACCCGGACCGTAAATTGATCCCGCCAGCCTGTGTAGCTCGCCAGGCCAAAATGAAGAAGTTCCTTGGTGATCGACCGGATTGGGATATCCACCCCGGCTTCTACGATACCGGTGCTGGTAGCGAAGCCCTGGACAAACACCTGGAGTTGACTCGTATTCTCCACGAATCTGGTGGCCGGGTAGTGGGTGGTACCGACTGCGGTGCTCTGGCGTATCCGCCACCGGGCTTTGCTTTGTTGCGTGAAATTGAACTGTTAGCCGAAGCCATTGGCAACATGGCCGCTATTCAGGCCGTTACTCAGATGGCAGCGACATATCTGCGTGCCGAGCAGGATATTGGCAGTGTTGCTCCCGGGCGTTATGCGGACTTTCTGGTGGTGTCTGGCGACCCACTAAAAAATGTGCGTGACTTGCGTACTCTGGAAACCACCTACCGCGGCGGCATTGCTTATGATCCGCAAACGCTGATTGATCAGGTGCCACAACATCAGCCCGAAGGTTTGTAAGGCGAAGATTTGCAAGGCGTATGAAATAAAACCAGGGCCTACGAAAATCAATGTTGGACAAAGAGTTGGATGAAATATTATGACTCAAGGTTACGCGTTAATTACAGGGGCCATTGGTGGTCTGGGTACTGCCATGACGAAACGTCTGGTGGCGGCAGGTTACTCGGTGATTGGCTGCGATCGTAAAGCGCCATCTGAGCTGGAAGCGTGGCGAAGTAAAGCGTTGACGAGCGAGGAAGCTGAGCAAGTCACTTTGTATCCACTCGATGTCACCAAGGAAGAACAGGTCGATGCCTTAGCAGCCGAGTTGAGAGATAAAAATATGCATGTGGCCTACCTGGTCAATAACGCTGGAATCCAGGGCTATGGTAAGCCCTGGGAGCTGGATACTAAAACCCACGACCGGGTAATACAGGTAAACATTAACGGAACATTTTTTTGTACCCGAGCTTTTTCAAAGGCGATGGTGGATGCTGGCTTCGGCCGTATCGTCAATTTTGCATCACTGGCTGCTTACCATCCCCCAGCGGGTCAGGCCTGTTATGCGGCTGCAAAAGCAGGCGTGGTGGGTTACACACACTCCATAGCTCTGGATCTGGCCCCCATGGGAGTAACGGTTAACGCGATTGCGCCGGGCTTGATTATGCACGAAGGTTTAAAAGGCGTTATGCCAGACCAGGTGTTTGACGGCTTAATTGCTAAAGTGCCTATGGGCCGTGCGGGTAAACCCCACGAGATCGCGGCGACCATCCAGTTTTTACTCTCCGACGATGCATCCTATATCACTGGTCAGACCTTCCATGTGAATGGAGGTTTGTATCTGCCTGGCTAGGATTTTCCTCTTATAAAACCCATGGTATTACTTTCAGTATCGCAAGAATAAGAGAGTGGAGATTAAATCATGAGTGAACTGCAATTCGGCACCGGTTTGCGCTCGGTTACCGGCATTCCCGAATTTGCACGTCGTGTTGAGGACCTGGGCTACGATGTGCTGGGTTGTGGCGAGCACGTGATGTTTCATGGGCCGATCGGCAATACCTACGTATCTTTGGCCATGGCCGCTGGTGTGACCGAACGCATAAAACTCATGAGCACGATTGCTCTCCTACCGCTCTACCCGGCAGCCCTGGCTGCCAAAATGGGTGCCGTACTGGATGTCGCCTCTGGCGGGCGTTATATGTTTGGTATTGGTGTGGGGGGAGAGTTCCCCAGGGAGTTTGAAGCCTGCGGTGTGCCGGTCAATGAGCGCGGTGCTCGTGCCACCGAAGCACTGCAGGTAATCCATCGACTTTGGTCGGAACAAAATGTCAGCTTTAAGGGTAAATTCAATACGCTTAACGACATCACGCTCGATCCTCTTCCGCTGCAGAAACCTAACCCGCCAATCTGGGTCGCGGGGCGTCAGCCTGCGGCCATGAAACGAGCTGCGCTGTATGGTGATGGCTGGATTCCTTACATGTTTACTCCAGAGCAGTTACAGCAAAGCATTGCTACGATTAAGGAATTACGAGCAGACAATAAAGTATTGACGTCCGGTTTTAATAGCGGGGTCTTTATTTTTTCAGCGGTACACAAAGACCGCGATACGGCGCGGGCCATGGCCGCCGAACGTCTGGGTAAACAATACGCACAAAACTTTGACAATATTGTGGATAAATATGCGCTAATAGGCACGCCTGAAGATTGCCGCAAACGGCTGAGGGAATATATCGATACCGGAGCGACACTGTTTATGCTGACTTCCGCTTGCCCCGATGACTACATCGATGAAAATATTCGTTTGATTGCGGAAGAGGTGATACCGGAGTTTCGATGATGTTAATTGCCGGGTTAATAGGTTCAAAGCGGGGCGCGATCAAGATTTATTTTAAATTACATGATTAGATTTATTGGAAAAACAAACTTTTTAACGACGATATAACAAAACAGGAGAATAGATCATGGGAAACAGACTAGAAGGCAAAGTTGCAATTATTACCGGTGGCGCCAGCGGCATTGGTGAAGGTCACGCGCATTTATTTGCCAGTGAAGGTGCAAAAGTGGTGGTCGGCGATCTCCAGGATGAGATGGGGGAAGCCGTGGTTGCATCTGTTAACGCAGAGGGCGGTGATGCTATTTATGTTCACCAGGATGTCACCAGCGAGTCCGATTGGGCAAATGTAGTCAGCGAGACAGTTAAGAAATACGGATCTATTACCACTCTGATTAATAACGCGGGCGTTGCGAACTTCGTCGGTGTCGAGGAAGAGGATCTCGAAGGCTTTAACCGGGTGGTAGCAATTTGCCAGACGGGCGTCTGGCTCGGGATGAAGGCCTGTATGCCAGAACTGAAAAAAACCGGCAACGGAGCCATTGTTAATATCTCCTCTGTGTACGGAATTATCGGTACGCCCAGTATGCTTTCCTATCACGGTGCCAAGGGCGCAGTCAGGTTAATGACCAAATCCGCAGGCCTGGAGTATGCTAGACAGGGTGTTCGCGTCAACTCGGTGCACCCTGGCATTATCGAAACTCCGCTGGCGAAGAGCATATCCGAAGAGTATATCGAGGCGATGATGGAAGGCACCCCGATGGGCAAAATGGGTGAGCCCGCAGACATTGCTACCATGTCACTGTTTTTATGTTCGGATGAAGCGAAATTTATTAACGCTTCAGAATTTATTGTAGACGGTGGCTGGAACGCGCAATAGGGCAACCATGCGGGCCTGTTAACAGGGCCCGCAAAAGAGGTTTGAATGATGAGTAGTAAACGACTTGAAGGTAAAGTCGCACTGATTACTGGTGCCGCTTCCGGTATTGGAGCGGCCCACGTCAGGGTGTTTAGTGAAAGCGGTGCCAAAGTAGTAGCCTGCGATATTCAGGATGAACTGGGCGAAGAGGTGGTAAAGGCTGTTAATGCTGAGGGTGGAGATGCCATTTATCAGCATCTTGATGTCGCCAGTGAAGCGGACTGGAAAGCGGCGCTAGAAGCTACCCTGAGCAAATATGGAGCTCTGACTACCCTGGTGAACAACGCCGGTATCGTCAACATGGTCGGTGTTGAGGAAGAAGACCTGGAAGGTTTTAACCGTGTGGTTGCGGTTTGTCAGACCGGAGTCTGGCTAGGTATGAAAGCCGCCATGCCGGCGCTGAAGAAATCGGGCAACGGAGCCATTGTAAACGTATCGTCCCTGTACGGCATTATTGGCACCCCAAGTATGGTTTCATATCACGGTGCCAAAGGTGCGGTGCGTTTGATGTCTAAATCAGCCGCTCTTGAATACGCCAAACAGGGTGTGCGGGTAAACTCCATTCACCCCGGTATTATCGACACACCCCTGGCTCGTTCAGCGCCTGAAGAGTATATCGAAGGACTCACCGAGTTAACGCCTATGGGTAGGTTTGGTCGGCCGGAAGATATCGCCTATGGTTCGCTTTATTTGTGTTCGGACGAAGCGGCTTTTGTGACCGGGACTGAACTGGTAGTGGACGGAGGCTGGGGCGCACAATAAGCGTATAGCTCTGAGCCGAGTCTCTGCTAATAGGTCGCAGGCCAGCCTTTCCATCTATATGTTTTTACCGCTAAGCGCTATATTGAAGTCGCCTATCGTTAAGCCGTATATACCAGCATGCCGGGTGATAACACCCGGCGTTTTTTTTGGAGTAGTACGTGAACCAGCCCGATACGTTCCGCCAGGGGGCGACTGTAGTCGCTACCCTGTTCTGTACCCTTGGGCTTTTATATGGTGTCTGGTACTCCTATTCCGTTTTCCTGGTTGCTCTGGTGGACTATTTCGGTTGGTCGCGCTCGGTTACCGCGGGTGCGATGTCGGTGTTTATTATCTCCCACGGTGTTTTCGGGCCCTTTGCTGGTCGCATGGTAGAAAGGTTTGGCCCGCGCTATTTGATGATGGCGGGCGCCATCGTGATGGCGAGCGGGCTGTTTTTGACCTCGAAAGTGACACAGTGGTGGCAGCTTTATATTACCTTTGGTGTGATCACTGCCGTGGGGCTGGGTGCCTGTGGCTGGGTACCATCGGTCATCCTTACCGAAAAATGGTTTCCCAATAAAGTTGGTACAGCCCTGGGTATTGTGACGGCCGGTATTGGCGTCGGTATTTTTGCGGTTGTGCCAATATCGAATTATTTGATAGAAAGTCTCGACTGGCGACAGGCCTACCAGATAATTGCTGCCACGGTCCTCGTCATTATTTTGCCGGCAGCTTTTTTTGTTTTACGAGAACCGAAAGAGTCCAGATTGGTGAAGGGCAGTACCATATCTGAAAACCTGGATACCCCTATTAATACGGAGCCTGAGGCCTACTGGACATTAAAAACCGCAATGGCGTCGCGGGGTTTTCGTTTTGTTGTACTTGCGTTTTTTGCAGGTGCCTGCCTTACTCAATTACTATTAATGCACCAATTCGCTTTTATGGTGGATCACGGCGTGGATAAGGCCATGGGTTCTGTCGTGGTCGGGATTATTGGCGTAGCGAGTATTCCTGGAAAAATTATCTGGGGTAGTTTGTCTGACCGGATTGGACGGGAGTTAAGCTACAGTCTGGGTTTAATCTGTATTCTTTTTTCTATCGCGGCGTTGGCTCTTATTGAAACGGTGCCCGGTTTGTTAATGCCCTGTGCTTTCGCGGTATTGATTGGTGTTGGTTATGCCGTCAATGCACCGATTATTCCATCGGCGGCGCGAGATTTATTTATCGGGCCAAAGTTTCCAATAATTTTTGGTACCATGTCCATGTTCGCTGCCCTGGGTGGTGCCATGGGTTCCTGGTTGGGCGGAGCCCTGTTTGATTTGTCCGGCGATTACGCCTTGATGTTAATGGTGGCTGCGGGGCTTACTGTTTTTGCGCCTCTTATGTTGTGGTTGGCGGCTCCGCGCAATCCTCAGGCACCGCCAGCGCAAGTTTCCTCTGGCTCACCCTGAGTCGCTAGTATCCTGTTGTTATTATTTGTCTGGCAAATTAGTAAAATCGGCTGGGCGTTTTTCCTTAAAGGCCTGTATCGCTTCACGGTTTGCGGGGGCGCCAATGAGTTCGGCGAATGCCGCTATTTCCCGCTTGCGGGCTTCTTTAATCCCTTGCAGCCGTGGTGCGAGCACCAATTTCTTGGTGTGAACCAGCGATGCTATTGGCATCGTAGCGATTTGCTCAGCGAGCTTTTTAGTTTCGATCATTAGCTCAGCTGCCGAAATTTTTTCCTTGGCCAGGCCCATCTCTACACATTGATCTGCATCGAACCATTCCGATGTATAGAGAATATGAGCGGCGTTCTGCCAGCCAACCAGTATTGGCAGTAAGTAGGAGTTAGCCGCTTCTACGGTGACACCTAACGTGGCGAAGGGCGCGCGAAGTTTTGCCTCGTCGCTCATCAATACAAAATCGCAGTGGGGCAGCATGGTGACTCCAATACCGATACCCATTCCGTTTACTGCTGCGATTACCGGCTTGGGGAAGCTGGCCAGGGTATCAAGAAAATGAGGAAAACCATGAGGTTCTCCATCGTTGTGTTTTCGCGGTTCCGCCATTTCCCCCAG
>JAUUYV010000080.1 GCA_030590275.1 Porticoccaceae bacterium | reverse complement strand
TACTCTGCCAGTTCGCCAACAGCGTCTTTGTATTGACCGAAACCTTCTTGCTTAACACGCTTATCGCGCTCAAAATTATATTTTTCGCGCAGGACAGCTGGGTCAAAGCCCAGTTCTGCGGGGTCAGTTGTATAGGGTTTTGCATCGGTCATAGTTACTACTCCATATGAGCTTGTGGTTAATGAATTGTTAATTAAATGCTGTATATTTTTTAGTGTTCGTCTGACTGTCCTTAATTACGCTCTCTACTTTAAGTCGACTATTGATCTGGCAGATCAGCCACCACCCATAACTCCCGGTGGTGGCCAGCAGGGCTTATCGTTTAGTCAGGTGCTAGCCATCTCCGTGACGAAGTAATCTCCCTGAATAGTTGTTGGTTTCTTCATCGTTCTCGATAGTGACTTCACCGTTAACGAGAATGTAGTTATAGCCTTTGGCTCGTTGTATGCGCCGCCATTCATTACCGGGCATGTCGTGTACAACTTCGTTATCGAGTATCTCCAGGTTCTCGTAATCGTAAACTACGATATCCGCTGGCGCTCCCTCCTTTAGCACGCCGCGATTATTAAAGCCGGCCAGCGATGCGGGCAGGGCACTAAGACGCCAGTGTACTTCTTCCAGAGACAGCATATCGTATTCGCGAACGTATTTGGCAATCGCCTCTGTTGGATAGCGGCCAGCGGTCAGGAAGCGAGTGTGTGCTCCACCATCGGAAACCCCAAAGGTAATATAGGGGTCATCGATAATCTCTTTCATGTATTCCATATTGCCGCCATTTGGCAACATGGCGAAAAACTCAGCCTTAAGATTGGTTGCCACTGAAATGTCGAGCATGGCATCGACCGGGTGCTTGCCAGTTTCCTCAGCGATTAAAGCCATCGTAAGATCTTTCCAATGAGCAAATTCATCGGAGTTGGGACGTGCTAGTACCACGTCTTCAATCGGTCCGGTGGCAGCGATTCCGGGAGGATCATCTTTTAGCGATTGGCGCAGGGCAGGGTCAGCCATTTTCGCTAATCGTTCTTCGAAGGTTCCCGTGGTAACGTTGCGCCAGGCCTCCGAATCATCCCACAGGTTCCATTCGTCGAGAGCGAAAGTAAAGCCACAATCGGTAGTGAGTCCCTGTCCATATACTTTATTGCCGCGAGCATGGCATTCGCTCAACCATTTTAGAGTATCTCGGTGGATACTTGGGTCGTTGGCGACTGCCTGTACTACGTTGTATAGAACCGGGCGGCCACTGACTTCAGCTAATTCTTCCAGGTGGGCACGATCTTTCTCCGGGTCATTTCCGCTCAGCATCGTCACCTGCATAAAACCTTCGTTACGCCTTGCCAGAACTTTGGCCAAAGCCAGGCAGGTCTCGTCGTGCATCACGTCGGTGGGCATGGGGGTGCCATCGTAGTCCCGCTGCACATCAGCGCCACAGCCGGGTGCCAGCCGTTGCGCGGACCAGCCACAACCACCGGCATCCATGGATTCTTCCAGAATACGGATGATTTCTGATTCTTCTTCGGCAGTTGGCATTTCACCGGCTTTTGCACGATCAAAGCCCATCACCCAAACTAGCAAGGGTGCCAGTGGCACATAGGGCAGTATGTTAATAGCCTTGGGAGTGCGATCAATACTGTCGAGGTAGTCTGGGAAGGTAACCCAGTCCCAGGGCATGCCTTCTTTCATGGAATCAAAGGGGATGGCCTCTACTCGCGTCATGGAGAGCATCGAGCGTTCGCGCATTTCTGGTGCGACGGGCGCGAAACCAAAGCCACAGTTACCAATAACTACCGAGGTAATACCGTGCCAGCTCGATAGCGAGCAATAGGGATCCCAGAATAGCTGCGCGTCATAATGGGTGTGCAGGTCGATGAAACCGGGGCACACGTGCTTGCCTTCCGCATCGAGGATTTTATCGGCATCGCTTTCGTTCAGACGCCCAATTTTGGCCACCAGGCCATCCTTGATACCGATGTCGCCCTTGTAACGCGGGATACGGGTGCCGTCAAAGATGGTGCCGTTTTTTATTATCGTATCGTAAGTTGCCACTTTCTATCCTCCTGTATCTGAACTTTTGGGTTCCAGTATGTTTGTTGCCAAGGGCCACATGTTTGATTTCTTAGGAATCAGGGCCGCAGGAATGAAATTTAAGAGAAGCCGTTAATTATAAAGGGGCTGATAAACATTCAACCCCATAAGGTACTGCTTTGTCTCCCTCTGAACAAGTAGTACTTGCTCTAGAACATATGTATTTATCGTTGGTTAATTACCTTTTCTTATTACTCAGGCGCAAATCAGTGCTTATTTGATAGCGATTCAAACCAGGGTAGGACTCGTTCTTCATTGATTTTATAGGGGTAGGCATGGCCCCAATCGGGTAGTTCGTCAAACTTCAATGGGTAACCCAGGTGTTCCAGTAAACCGCAGGTACTGCGTACCGTTTTGATGTGGAAGATATGGTCGTGAGCACCGTGGATTACGTAGAATGGAACATTGTTAGCGAGCTTCTGGCGCAGCATGCGATCCGCTACCGGACTCAGCTCTCCGGCGATGGGCGCGACACCGGCGAACAGCTCCGGATAGCAAAACGCCGCCAGGTAGCTAAATGTTCCGCCATCGGACAGGCCGGTCAGCAAAATACGCTGGCGATCTATCGCGTAGTCCTCGCAAACCTCCTCAATGCAGGCGGCGATGGAGTCGGCATCCAGCGGTGGGTTCAATACCGACCAGGTGACATCCAGCGATTTTGGCGATAGTACGATATAGCCTTTGCTTTTGGCCGGGCGTAACCAGGCCCATAGATAATCTTCAGCATTGCCGTAACCGCCGTGAAGACAGACAATCAGCGGCCAGTTGTTTTTGTCATCGTAACTTTCTGGCACATACAGTGAGTAGCGGGCATGTTCTTTGGTTTCAGCTTTGCGAATGATTCCCACTGCTTGCTCCGAGCGTGGAAAGAGTGGATCGAGTTGCTGCCTGTTTGGCAGGGTAGCTTCTGTAAACCAGAATTCTTCGAGTAAAGGTAATTCCATACGCACTTTGTAGAGGCGAGCCAGGCCTTTACCGAGCAGTGTTCTGCTTTGTAAAAACGAATTGCTAAAGGTTGCCCCGGCTCCACTCATATAGGTTTCGTAGGCCTCGCGGCAGTAATCGAGGGCGGTCGAAAATGCCAGGTGCAGATCTGCACAGGCATCTGGAGGTATCAGGCCAGAAAATTCAGCCGCTTTGTCGCTGAATAAGGTTCCGGTAGCGCTTTGTAGGCGTTGCTGTGAGTCTTTAGTTCCATCGAAGCGAAGTTGTTCGTTTTCTCGTTCAAATGCTCGTAGCCAGATCAGCAAGTCGCGCTGAAGTTCGTCCAGCCTGTTTTGATACTCTTCCGAAATCATTTTTAATTCTCCTGGCTTGCTTGCCGCCTGGCATGCCTACTACCTGTGGTAGTACTTGTTGCGCATTGATCTCCACTGGGTTCCGCTGAGATTGACCTCAGGTGGGTAAGCTGTTTTGATCGCAGGCCTTTTTAAAACCATAACATAGGATTAATTAAATGGGAGAGCTGGATGGAAAAGTAGCAGTCATCACCGGGGGGGCCAGTGGTATAGGCGAAGGTACAGTCAAACGCTTTATCGAAGAGGGCGCACGTGTGGTCATCGCCGATATGCAGCAAGAGCGGGGTCAGGCATTGGCCGACTCACTGCAGGGCTCAGCGGTTTATGTGAAGACTGATGTCACTATTGAAGCACAGGTTAAAGCTGCGATCGACAGGGCGAGCAGCGAATGGGGTCGGCTCGACTGCGTTTTTAATAATGCAGGTTTTGGTGGTGCTATCGGCCCTTTAGAAGACACGCCGGTGGAAGATTACGATATCACCATGAATGTATTGGTGAAAGGCGTGTTTCTCGGTATGAAACACGCTATTCCGGTGATGAAAAAGCAGGGTGGTGGTAGCCTTATAAATACTGCCAGTGTGGCGGCATTGATTTGTGGTCATACCCCCCACCTATATTCGGTAGCCAAGGCGGCCGTTGTGCATTTGACTAAATCGGTCGCTTTGGAGGTTGGTGAAAACAATATCCGTGTCAACGCAATTTGCCCTGGATTTATTGCCACGCCTTTATCCACCAACTCAGTGGGTCGCGATCAACAAATCGATGGCCTGGATCTTAAGATTACTCAGCCTATCCCACGTGTTGGCCAGCCGGACGATATTGCTCAGATGGCTTGTTGGTTGGCAGGCGACAGGTCGACCTTTGTAACTGGGCAATCGATAGCGGTAGATGGTGGGGTTGCCGCCGGTGTGCGTTGGGAGAAGCAGCCGTCGTATCAGAAAACCTACCACCCCATTAAAGTTTATCGACCGAGCTCAGCCAGTTAAGCCGGTATTGATTGGTGACTGTGCAAATGGTGATAGCGAGTAAACGCGATAATTAACGGAGATCAAATATGACAGCGTCTGAACCTTTGCTAAAAGGCATTAAAGTGATCGAAATTGCGACCTTTGTTTTCGGGCCGGGTTGTGGAGCAATCCTGTCTGATTTCGGGGCCGAGGTGATTAAAGTGGAAGCTCCGGGTATTGGCGATCCTATGCGCCATGTCCACAAATCCCCGCCTTTTCCGCGTCTCGATTTCGCTTACGCCTGGCAACAGGATAATCGCAACAAACGCAGCATTGCTCTGGATATGAAGTCCGAGAAGGGTCAGGAGGTGTTACGAAAATTAGTGCGGGAGGCAGATGTATTGATTACTAATTTTCCACCCAGGGTACTGGAGCGCCTAAAAATTCGTTACGAAGACCTGGCTCCCGAAAATGATCAACTGATTTACGGGCAGGTGACTGGCTACGGAGAAACCGGTGACGATGTCAATACACCAGGTTTTGATGGCACCGCCTACTGGGCTCGCACTGGCCTGATGGATGTGGTTCGAACCGCCGAAGGTGATCCTTCTATGCCGGCGCTGGCCATGGGCGATCATCCCAGTGCGATGACCTTATACGCGGCGATAATGACTGGCCTGTACAAAAGGATGCAAACCGGATTGGGTGGCAAAGTGTCTACCAGTCTGCTGGCTAATGGTATGTGGGCGGCAGCCAGTAACCTCTCGGGCGTTTTGGCAGGTGCTAAACCCTATCGGCGATTAAATCCTGCAAGCCCAGGTAGCGCGCTGATTAATTACTATCGCACTCGGGACGATCGCTGGGTTTCATTAATCGTGCTTCAGGAAGAAAAACACTGGGACAACTTTGTTAAGGTTGTAGAACGGCCCGAGCTCCTCACTGATCCACGTTTTGCAGAGCTCAAAGAGCGCTACAAAAACACCAAAGCTCTTGCGGCCATAGTCCGTGAGGTATTCATGACCAGAGATTGTGCCGATTGGCGCGAACGCCTGCGTGATGCTGGCGTGACCTTTAGCGTGGTGGCGACCCTGGAGGAAGTGGTCGATGATCCGCAGGCGCTTCTTAACGATATGATCATCGATGTAGAAGGCCACAATTCAGGGCGCGGACAGGCGGTCAACAGCCCGTTCTGGGTGGAAGGGGCAGATAAAGTGCCAGCCCAGCTCGGAGCAGACCTGGGTGCTGACGGTCCCGAGATTCTGAGAGAAATTGGTTACGATGATGCCACGGTAAAGGATCTCTGCGAGCAGGGAGTAGTCGTTCCTGCTGCCTGAGTTGATTTGGTTTCTCTACGATTTGATTTTTAGGAACCATCAGTTTTTTTACAGAGTATTTGAATGCTAAACATAGTCATAGAGATGGCCATTAGAAAAAACCGTGCGTTCTTGTTGGTTTTTCAAATTATAAAGGAATAAATTATGGCGAAATACAACAACATATTAGAGACGATAGGTAATACTCCTGTAGTTCGTATCAATAAACTGGCACCCGCTGGTATTAATCTTTTCGCCAAGCTGGAAGCATTTAATCCACTCAGCTCAGTTAAGGATCGATTGGCTTTAGGTATTATCGAAGACGCCGAACGCAGTGGTCAATTATCTCCCGGACAAACTGTGGTTGAGGCCACTAGTGGTAATACCGGAATTGGTCTGGCGATGGTCTGTGCCCAGAAGGGCTACCCCCTGGTGGTGACGATGGCGGATTCCTTTAGTGTTGAGCGTCGAAAACTGATGCGCTTTCTCGGTGCTAAAGTGGTTTTAACGCCTGCTGCAGAGAAAGGAACGGGCATGGTGGCTAAGGCCAGAGAGCTGGCTGAGGCCCACGGCTGGTTTTTATGTCGGCAGTTTGAAAACGAAGCCAATGCTGATATGCATTCGAAGACGACTGGGCCGGAAATACTGGAAGATTTCTCCGGAGAGAGACTGGATTATTGGGTTACTGGTGCTGGAACGGGTGGTACCTTAAAGGGGGTCGCCCGAGTACTGAAACAGGCCCGCCCCGAAATAAAAATCATTGCCTGTGAGCCTGAAGTGGCTCCTCTCATGGCTAGCCGTGTAAAACAGGCCAGAAACGACGATGGTTCTCCCGCAGAGAGCCACCCGAGCTTTCAGCCCCACCCGATGCAGGGCTGGACGCCAGATTTTGTTCCCAAGCTGGCCGAAGATGCACTGAATGCGGATTACGTCGATCAATTGATTGCCATCAAGGGCGAAGACGCATTGCGTTTATCCCGCGAACTGGCTCTACAAGAGGGGATTTTTACGGGCATTAGTGGTGGTGCGACACTTGCTGGTGCCTTGCACATCAGTGAATCTGCACCTGAGGGTACAACGATACTCTGTATGCTTCCCGATACCGGAGAGCGTTATTTGAGCACGCCCTTATTTGCCGATATCGAAAGTGATATGTCAGAAGAGGAAGTGGCGATTTCTGAATCTACGCCGGGCTGCCGTTATTAACGAGGGCCTGGGTACTGAGTCGCGTAGGCTTTTATCCTGAATATAACTGGTATTGAATCTTGAGCACGAAAGGGGGGTACACTACTCCCCCTATGATTTAAGGTATTCCGACCTGAAAATCAGCCTTTTTATTTACCGAGATCATCTTTTTTTTGTCGAGATCAGCTATTTATTTACCGAGATCAATAAGGGTAATGACAGTGACTGCTATCCTCAGACTTTAGTGTGAAAGCGACTGTTTTGTGACCGACACGATATTAAAACTTCTTAAAGCTATGCTGGGTAGCATGCGTGACTTGTTGCCCATCGTGGTGGTCATACTTTTCTTCCAGTTGCTGGTTTTACAGCAGCCCTTACCCAATATTGGTCAGCTATTTCTGGGCCTGGTGTTTATCATCCTGGGACTGACTTTTTTTATCCACGGTTTGGAGCAAGGGCTGTTTCCTATCGGCGAATCCATGGCTCATGCCTTTGCTCGCAAAGGTAGTGTGGTCTGGCTCCTGGTGTTTGCGTTT
>JAUUYV010000169.1 GCA_030590275.1 Porticoccaceae bacterium | reverse complement strand
CACGATCATATGGTTTGCATGGAGAGCGGACAGGTAATGGAGTTTCGCGACGAAGACATAGAAGCCATGCAAAGAAAAGCAGCGGCTGCAGCTGGCTACGAATTGATTGGACATAGTTTGGTGCTTTACGTTCGACCTCTACGAACAGATGATGATTAAATAAGTTGTTCTCGTCTTAGATGTTGGTCCTCAAAATATGAATTTACAGAAAACCTGGATACAGGAGTCCTGAGTGGAAGATATAAGTTTGCAGTCTAAAATTGACATTTTGACCGAGGAGCAGGTGCTGATACAGGACAGCGCCATTGCTTTTATTGGGCAGGATGAAGAGTTAAAAAAAGTACGGGCAAGTCGCTTTGTGCAGCCCGGTTACGATGAGGCTCTGTGGCAGGAGATGGCACAGTCTGGTTGGCTGGGGTTTTTGGTGCCGGAGCAATACGGTGGTATTGGGCTTTCATTTTCTGATCTAAGTTTGATATTAATTCAATTGGGTAAGGGTTTGTCACCAGCTCCCTTTGTCTCCACGGCAGTGGCGGCCGCGCGAGTGCTGGCGAAAAGTGATAACGAAGCATTAAAAATAGAAAAGTTGCCAGCATTGGTGGCAGGCGAATGGCGGCCCGCACTGGCCTGGCAGGAGTTTCGCTCTAACCTGTCGGAACAGGCGAGTGCTGTAAAGTGTGCCGGTGGGGTTCTCAATGGTGTTAAGCGCTTTGTGCCGGATGCCGGCGAAGCCGACGCCTTTATCGTATCTGCTGCGACAGACGGCGCTACTGCTCTGTATCTGGTGGATAAAGATGCTGCCGGTTTGAGCATTAGTTACGAGCAGCGCGTAGATGGTGGTTTCTATGGCCACGTCACTTTCGAAAATACGCCAGTGGGTGAGCTAGTTGTGGCCGCCGGGAATGGACAAGGGCAGGGCGAAGCGGTGCTTGCTGCGGTACTGGATGAAGCTCGGGTGGCTGCCAGTGCCGAACTTCTGGGGATGATGACCCGCGCTTTGGAGCTGAGTATCGATTACATTTCCCAGCGCGTGCAGTTCGATAAGGCGATCGGTAGTTTTCAGGCTTTGCAACACAAGTCGGTTGACCTCTTTATTCTCTCCGAAATATCTCGTTCGGTGTTACTCCAGACCACGGCTGTGTTTGATTCAGACTCCTCTGACCAGGAACGTGCGATAGCGGCGAGCCAGGTTAAAGCGCGGTGTTCCGATGCCGCATTAATTATCGGTAAAGA
This sequence comes from Porticoccaceae bacterium, assembly GCA_030590275.1. The sequence continues at coordinate 3,956 of JAUUYV010000169.1, read as the reverse complement.
AGCGATTCAGTTGCACGGGGGTATTGGTTATACCGACGAAGCCAATATTGGCTTGTATCTAAAAAAAGCCATGTATTTATCCTCCTGGCTCGGTAGCGCCAGCGCGCATCGCGCTCGCTATGCCCAACTCACCTTGTAAGGAGCCGGTTTAAATGACTGACAGTATGGCTGGAAACAATAACGTCGATTACAACAGCATGGACGATGGCGAGTTTCGCCAGATGGCGCATGACTGGTATGTTGCGAATTATCCGGAAGAGCTACGCTTTCCTCCCGAACGCATGCATTGGGATCAGTGTGGCGACTGGTATATGACCCTTGCTAAACAAGGTTGGTTGGCGCCGGGATGGCCAGCGGAACATGGTGGGATGGGGCTGGATGCCAATAAATTACTGATTTTTATGGATGTGGGCGAGTCCTACGGTGTGGGTCGTACCCCGGATCAGGGTATGACGATGGTTGGTCCCCTGTTGATTCAGCATGGTACCGACGAACAGCGCGCCTATTATCTGCCGCGAATACTAAAGGGCGAGCATATTTGGTGTCAGGGATACTCAGAGCCTGGCGCGGGATCGGATCTTGCTGCGCTGTCGACGTCTGCGGTGCGAGATGGTGACGAATACGTGGTTAATGGCCATAAGCTCTGGACCACTATGGCCATGGACGCCAATATGATTTTTATGTTGGTGCGTACCAATAAGGACGGTAAAAAGCAGGAGGGGATTACCTTTTGCTAGTACCTCTGGATACACCCGGTATTACCGTGCGACCCATTGTAAACCTCGGTATGCACGATGAATTTGCCGAAGTGTTTTACGACGATGTGAGGGTGCCGGTTGGCAATGTGGTCGGGGGTGAGAATCAGGGCTGGGGTATCGCCAAAGCGCTACTCGGTCACGAGCGGATTTTTATTGGTAGTCCGAAGTTCGCCACTCTGGCAATGTATCGACTTAAATCATTGGCGGACACGGAAGGTTTGTTTGATGATCCTGTGTTTGTCGATCGTTATACCCAGCTAAAAATGGATATCGAAGATCTGGGCGCCGCTTACAAGCGCTTTGTGGAAGTGTTGAAACGCGGTGACCAGATTGGTGCAGAAGTGTCCCTGCTCAAGGTTTGGAATACTGAGGCCCAACAACGGGTTATGGATTTGATGCTGGATGCCGCCGGCGAAAATGCGGGGATATGGGGTGGATTGGAAACTGAGGATGGTCCGGTGCGAGCGGCGGGAGAATTTATCGGTGCTCGGCCCACCACGATTTATGGTGGTAGCAATCAGGTGCAGCGCAACATCCTCGCCAAGGCGATATTGAAATTACCCAGCAAGTAAGTGATTAAACGGCATTAAAAAAGGGGTATGAGCGTCGAGTTTGAACCGTTCATACCCCAGAGGTAGGCTATAAAATAAAAACGCAATTTAAAAAAGCGTTCGCCCTGAACCAGGTATAACAACCACCCTTAGCTATTCACGTCTATCGCTGAAGGCCTTGGCTAAGGGCTCTGGTTTAAAGGTGCTTTGCCTCAGTTTAGAATAAGCTCGGAGACGATAAAAACGGCATCGTAATGTGGAAAACCTCCACTGCCATTGCAAATGTTACGAAAGCGAGCAATAAACCAGCAGCGGTCCAGTTGCTAGGTGAAACTAATTCTTGTTTGATCGACATAATGCATACCTCTTTCGATTGTTGCGCTTTTGGGTGCTCATGAGAGAGATATAAAGGCTGGTTATCCATAATTCAACTCCATGACTGACGATAATGTATCATAAGTGTTACATTGGTTGCGATTAGCTCGTTAAAATTTTGTTAACCACGTCCGGTTTTAGACTTATATATTTAAAAATAACTCGGTTGACTGATTGTTAGTAGTGTTACCAGGCAGGATAGGTAGCTGTAACTAAGTGCTGTAGCGAAGACGCCGATTCCGTAGATTGCAAATGTTCTGGCTAAGTTAGTCATTGTTCTCTCCTGTTGATCTTGTCTGTTTTATCCCTTTAGTGGTGAATTAAGATGATCTGTTGGGATTTGATGGCTAGCTTAAGCTCGGAAGAGCTTTGTGTAAATTCCTTGAAAATGCAATACACCTGTGCAATATTGCACAGATGAGCGAATGGGATGATTTGCGTTTTTTTCTTGAGGTAGCCAGAATTGGTAGTGTATCTGGCGCGGCTAGCAAGCTTGGTGTGAACCACTCTACAGTTTCTCGCCGCATTAATGCATACGAGAAGTCGCATGATGTGCGTTTATTTGAGAGAGTGCATAGCGGTTACGAGCTAACTGCTGCAGGGGAGCACATCTATCATTATGCGCTTGAGATTGAGCAGCGCGTGCTCTCGGTGGAACGGGAGTTATTTGGCCGAGATGCGCGTTTGCAGGGCTCGGTGCGCGTTACCGTCTATCACGCCCTGGCAACACAACTGATTATGCCCCGGCTCGGTGGTTTTCATGAGCAGTATCCGGATATAGATCTGGAGTTGGTGGTTACCACAGATGTGCGGGATCTATCGGCCCGCGAAGCAGATATCGCGGTACGTGGTACGGCTAAACCGCCAGAGCACCTGATTGGTCGGCAGGTGGTAAAATTTGTGCACGGAATGTACACATCTACTAATTATATTAACCGTGGTCTGAGGCGCGATGAAGTGATCCTTTGGCGCAATGACTCCGATGTGCCAGACTGGATGCAGGTCCATTATCCCGATGCTAGAGTGGTTTTGCGGGTGGACGACGTTGCTACCATGGCTGCTGCCGTCGAAGCCGGCCTGGGGCTTGCCCGATTGCCCTGTCACAGTGCTGATAGCATTGAATTGTATCGCCTGCCTATTGAGTTGCCGCCTTCCGATTGGGGCGTTTGGGTCTTGAGTCATGCGGATTTGCGGGCGACTGCTCGGGTGCGTGTCACTCGCGAGTTTCTGGTTAGCGTGTTAGAGGAGCAAAGTGATCTGTTTGCTGGCCGCCGTTCCCGTTATCTGTAGACACTCCTTCAACAACTGTGTTTTTTAAGGGGTGAGTTGTCCGTTGGCCAGCATTTCTTTGGCGTGAGCCAGTGTTTGAGAGGTGATTTCTGCGCCGCCCAGCATCCGCGCAATTTCGTCCACGCGATGTTTGTTGATTATAGCGAGTAGCTGGCTATGGGTGTCATCATCCTGAGTTAGCTTGGTCGCCACCAAATGCTGATGGGCGCAGGAGGCAACTTGAGCCAGATGAGTGACGGCAATTACCTGGCCGCGTTGACCGAGTTCTCGCAACAGCTTGCCCACTACCTCGGCAGTTGCTCCTCCAATCCCCACATCCACTTCATCAAAAATCAGTGCCGGGATATTAGCGCGCTGTGCGGCAATCACCCGAATGGCCAGACTAAAGCGCGATAATTCACCGCCGGACGCGATCTTGGCCAGTGGTCGGTGAGGATGGCCGGGGTTGGTCTGGGCGAGAAGTTCGACTGTCTCCATTCCCTTTGGGTGGAGGTCATTGGTGTCGCGTGGAGTGATAGCCAGTTTCAGGCTTGCGGTTTCCATGCCCAGGCCGGCCAACTGGGCATTTACCTCTTGCTCGAAGTCGGCAGCGCTCTGGTTTCGGGCCTGACTTAATTTGGTAGCGCTGCTTAGGTATTGTTTGCTCAGTTGTTCAAGTTCGTCCCGGACTTGCTCGAGCGTGTTCTCGCCTCCAGAAAGTTCGCTAAGCTCCGTGGCCAGTGTCTGGTGCAAGGCGGCTAGTTCGTGTGCTTCTACGCGGTGTTTACGAGCAAGCTGATAATAGATGCTGAGGCGGTCTTCTACGATCGTCAGCTGAGCCGGATCATTGTCGATGGTGGACACAAAATGTTCGATCTCTCGGACCGCTTCCTCTATCTGAATGTGGGCAGATTCGAGCAGTTCAATGCTGTTGCTCAGGCTTGAATTAGTCACCAGGCCATGTTGTGTTAGGCCCTGGGCTAATTGCAGAGCACGATGTAGT
>JAUUYV010000188.1 GCA_030590275.1 Porticoccaceae bacterium | reverse complement strand
GAATTGTGCCGAAGCAAGTATTCAGAAATAAGCTGGGTGTTTTCTGTGTCCTGTTACTGAGTTTAAGCGGACTGATAGCCTTTGCGGAAGATGCATCTGCAGAGAAGGGTATCTTGTGGCGGGTAGAAAAAAGCGGCCTGGAACCCAGTTATCTGTTGGGTACTGCGCATGTGAGCAATCCTGAGATTGTTGATTTTCGAGCAGAACTGGTGCGAGTGCTGGCTGAAGTCGACAGTATTACCCTGGAGCTAGATTTGGCTCCGGCAAACCAGAGGCGCATGGCTGGGATGTTAGTGACTCCCGGAGGAAATTTAGAGAGCCAGATCGGTTCTTCCTATTTCATAACGTTGATGGAGGAAATGGACAAAATGCAGATGCCTGCAGAGGTGGTGCAGATGTTCAAGCCCTGGGCTGCTGCCCTGGCCATCAGTTTGCCTCCGAATCACAATCCCAGTCAGGCTATGGATATGCTGATTTATCAATTTGCCTTGCTAAACAATAAGGCTATACACGCTCTTGAAACGATTGAAGAACAGGTAGGAGCTTTTGAAAATATCCCCTTAGCGCAACAAATTGTTTTTTTGAAGTTGACCATAGATCAGTTGCCAAAGCGCGATGAATTGTATCGGAAAGTACTAGATGCCTATGTAGCCAGTGATCTCGATCAGCTAATGAAACTCAACGATGAGTCGATGGCCGTTGCAGATAAAGAATTTGTTCAGATGTTTATGGAATCCCTGGTTTATCGACGTAACCGGAACATGCTGGAAGGCATAAGGCACAGGTTAGTAGAAGGCAAGGCTTTGGTCGCTGTAGGTGCCCTGCATTTACCAGGAAATAAAGGCTTGTTAAGCCTGTTGAGGAATGAAGGTTTCACTCTGTCGCCCGTGTATTAGGATTCCTTATACTGGCCGTATTTTCGAAAAAGCCAGATTTACGAAGAGCATTACCCACCGAGAACAGGGCCGGGTCGCGGCCGTTATTCGCTCGAGTCGCCTGTTAGAGTTGACGGCAGTGGCTACAGCCCCATAATGTCAGCCGTGCTTTAACTGCGAGCTATTGATGATAGGTCTTTGATGGCAATACTGAATATTCCGCAAACGGTATTAATCCCCGACGATGATTTTGAGAAGCGTCTCGAGATACACCTGATTGAGTCCGGACTGGTAAAGGAAATGGACCTGGCCCGGGCCAGACGCCTGCAGCAAGATCAGGCCGATGGCACCCTGGTTTATTTGCTGGTGCGCCTGGGGATGGTTTCTGAGCGTAGCATGGCTGAGGCTCAGGCCGAGGTAGCCGGTGTTGATTTGGTAAAGCCACAGGCCTATCCCGATGATCCCTTGCTCGCCGATCAGTTGTCCGTGCGATTTCTCAGGGATCAGTCTGCAATACCCGTTACGGTGACGAAGGACAGTGTGTGTCTGGCGGTGGTGGATCTATCGTCTACCTATATTACTAGAGCTGCGGCTATGGCTACTGGTTTGACTGTTCACAGAGTTGTTGGCCTTAACTCCGAGATACAGACGGCCCTGGAACAGGCTTACGCTGAAGACATCGATCAAGTCGATCAAACAGGCAATGAGAGTGAAGAATTCTCCGAATACGATGTGGCGAAGCTTCGAGATATGGCCAGTGAAGCTCCGGTGATTCGACTGGTGAACCAGATGATTCAACGGGCTGTCGATGCGCGAGCTTCTGATATCCATGTTGAACCCTACGAGAACATTCTAAAAATTCGCGCCCGAGTCGATGGCGTGTTGCGCGATGAGCCCTCTCCCCCAAAAGATTTGGGACCAGCAGTAATCTCCCGTATCAAAATTATGGCCGATCTGGATATTGCTGAACGCCGTTTACCTCAGGATGGACGTATCAATGTGCGTATACAGGGCCAGGAGATGGATGTGAGGGTTTCCACTGTGCCCACCATTTATGGCGAGAGTGTGGTGATGCGTCTATTGCAGCGCGAAAGTGTCACCCTTGATTTCGACAGCCTGGGGTTTTCCGAGCGGCTACGAACGATGATGAAAACAAGCCTCGAGATGCCCTACGGTATGATTATTGTCACCGGACCTACGGGTAGCGGAAAAACCACAACCCTCTATACCGCACTAAACAGTTTGAATACCGAGACCCGAAAGGTGATCACCGTGGAGGATCCAGTGGAATACAACCTGGAAGGTATCAACCAAATTCAGGTAAATTCCAATATTGGGCTCAGTTTTGCTAATGCCCTGCGGTCGATTGTACGACAGGATCCCGATGTCATTATGGTGGGGGAAATGCGGGACCTGGAGACTGCCAAGATCTGTGTGCAGTCGGCCTTAACTGGCCATCTGGTGCTATCAACCCTGCATACCAATGACGCCGCGGGTAGCGTGACTCGCTTGCTGGAAATGGGTATCGATGATTATCTACTCAATTCCACACTGAATATTGTGCTGGCGCAGCGTCTGGTGCGTCGTTTGTGTGAAGAGTGCAAAGCACCCTATGCTGCAAACGAAGGGCAAATTCGCGAATTCCACCTCGATAAGCTGGTCGCAAGCGATTCGGATTGCACCGAGTTGAACCTACATCGCGCGGTCGGTTGTGAGTCTTGCGGTGGTACCGGTTACCGAGGGCGGATGAGTATTGTTGAGGTGCTGGAGGTTTCAGATGGAATTAGAGCTCTGATCCTGGAGCACGCCAGTGCCAGCGCTATTGAGCGCAAGGCACAGGAAGAGGGCATGCGAACCATGTATGAAGATGCCAGTCTAAAAGCGGCGCAGGGCTTTACCACTCTTGACGAAGTCCTGCGCGTGACCCAGGAGGTCTGAAGTGCCAGTTTTTAATTACCAGGCGGTGACGCCTAAGGGGGAAATTAAAAGCGGGCAGATGAGAGCTGCTCAGGAGCGAGAAGTTGTAGCTTATTTACAGCGACAGGGACTCATTCCAATGTCGCTGAGCGAGGATCGCAAAACCTCTGAGAAGAAGTCGAGATTTACGTTTAATTTAACGCCGAGGGCCTTAAAGCGTCGGGACATCATAGAGTTTACCCGGCAGTTGGCGATTCTTGTGGGTGCGGGTTTGCCATTAGATCGGGGTTTGGTGATTATTCGCGACGTCTCCACGCATCCGCCTTTAGTTGAGTTAGTTGACTCGCTGCAGAGCGAGATTCGTGGTGGTGCAACCTTGTCCTCAGCTTTACAACAATATCCCGACTTGTTTCCCGCGTTCTATCTCAATCTGGTGCGGGCGGCGGAAGCGTCGGGCAATATGGCGCGAAGCCTGGAAGAGGTTTCAATTTTCCTGGATAAATCCCAGGCTCAGCGAGAACAGCTGGTCTCGGCGCTGGTTTATCCCGCTATTTTGGTCGGAGTTACCTTAATTTCTCTTACCATTATTATGATCTTTGTGTTACCCGAGTTTTCCAAAATGTTTGCCGATATGGATGCGCCACTGCCTGCTCCCACCGCGTTTGTTCTGGGTATATCGGACTTTGTACGCTCTTATTGGTGGGCGATAGCTGCCTTGATCGCGGGCATCGTTTTTTATTATCGTCGTAAGCAGGAAGACGAGGAATGGCTAAAGCAACGCGATGCACGTTTGTTAAAAATGACATTTACCAGTGACCTGGTAAAAAAAATTAATATGGCGCGTTTTAGTCGTAGCCTGGGCACTTTGCTAACCGGAGGAGTACCCCTGTTGGCAGCCTTGCACATCGCCAAAGATGGTTTGCAGAATCGGGTTTTGATTGAAGAGCTCGAGGATGTCGCTGGACGTTTACAGGATGGTAGTAGTTTGGCTGCACCCTTACTTGCCACCGGGGTATTCCCTGAGTTTGCCGTGCAAATGATCCAGGTAGGTGAGGAGACCGGTAAGCTTGACGAAATGCTAATTCAGGTAGCGGATGTATACGATCGAGAGGTTTCAACGGCCACCCAGAGGATGTTGTCAGTTTTAGAACCGGTCATGATTGTTGGTCTGGGCATCGTTATTGGTGGCATCATTATGTCTATTCTGGTGGCGATACTGGGTATCAATGATTTGCCGATGTGATGCGTTATTTATAAATAGCATGCTGGAAATCATGTGCTGGTGGGAAAATACTTTAGGTTTATGTCAACACATTAGGCGGCTTTTAATGATTTGCCGGTTTTAAAAAGGGAAAACTGAGGTTATGTACAAGAATAGCAAAGGGTTTTATGCCAGGGGTTTTACCTTGCTGGAATTATTGGTTGTGTTGGTGATTCTGGGCCTGTTGGCGGGTGTAGTCGGGCCACAGGTCTTGAAACAGGTGGGTGGTTCCAAGGTGAAAGCGACAGCCCTGCAGATTGAGGAGTTCTCGACGGCTCTGGATTTGTTTTATCTTGAAGTCGGGCGCTTTCCAAACACCGATGAAGGATTGGTCGCGCTGATCGAAAAACCGGCTAATGCCCGTTTCTGGAATGGTCCCTACCTTAAGAAAAAGGTGATTCGCCAGGATCCCTGGGGCAACGATTATCAATACAGCTCGCCGGGTGAGAATGGAGACTTTGACCTGTATTCCCTGGGTGCCGATAACCAGGTGGGGGGAGAGGGCAATGAGGCTGATATTGTGAGTTGGGAGTAGGCTCTTCAACAAGAGAAGCAACAAGCCAAGTAACGGGAGAGGATCCATACGACCAGGTTTGACAATACCGGGCTTGAAAACACCAGACTTGAGAATGCCAAGACCAGAACTACCAGCTTCGAGAGTGAGAACAGCTGAGGCCGTGGTAGCGAAACGCAAAGCGGCCGGGTTTACGCTGCTGGAATTATTGGTAGTGATGTCTCTGGTAGTGGTTGTTATGGCCGTAGTGGGGGCGAACCTACGAAACTCGTCGGGCAGCCTACAACT
>JAUUYV010000201.1 GCA_030590275.1 Porticoccaceae bacterium | reverse complement strand
CCAAGAGAAAATGTAAAAAACATGTTAAGCGCACTAGAAACTGATTTGAGTATAACTATTGAACCAGATAAAAATAATTGTTTATCTATTCTTGGTGCTTTAGGCTGGAAAACAACTAATGATGTTGCAGAAGACATCAGGGCATTGGTGCAATAATACCTAACAAGTCGTTCAAGCGTGACCTCCGCTTCGCTGCGGCTACTTAGCTCAAACGTTATGCGTCACTAGGATTGCAGATTCATATATTTCTTAACTAGAATTCAGAGATGAGATATGGGTATTAAATCAGACTATGATGTAGAAAATGAGTATACGAACATATATAAAAATGCTCGCAAGTTGAATTCAAATATGAAAAATATCAATACCATATTAAAAGAGCATGGCTATGTTGAAGATAGTCGTGGTGATATGGGTGAGTCTTTGTTAACCGTAGTAATACCAGAACATGGAGAGAAATTTCCAGTTGAGGAAGTGAAGGGTTATATTGAAACGGCATTTCAACTGGCTAGACAATTTGAGAATTTTGATACATATCACAAAGAGAATGATTATTTCGAAGTATCAAGGCTTAATGCAATAAAGAAAGCAGAGCGTATAGATCAGTGGAGAATATGGAGAGATAAATTAGTTAGATGGACAGTTGGTGTATCAGCCGCTATTTTTTTATACTCACTCTTTGTGTATTTATCAGGTGAAATAGCGTTTATTAAAATACCAGTAAGAGATTTAGTTCTAGGCGGAAAATAGTGTCTAATTCAAAAAAACACATAACAAAAGCAATTAACTCGGACATTTTTCCGCGGTGTTCATTTGTGCTAAAAAAGCCTAGCACAAGCCTCTCAACGCTACAAAATTCCGGTTATTGCTGGTGTTATAAGCCAAGGGAACAATCGTGCGGGAAGAAAGATAAGGGGATATAATACTTAACTAGCGCCTTCTTAACCGTTAGTCCGGTGGGGTACCGGCTATTGCTGTCGTAGCCCACGCAGGAACCATAGGCGACACCGTCGAGGGTGGTACTATTGGGCGAAAGCTACTTTAGCATCAGAGCTTTTAAATGAAGACATATAACCTGAACTACTACTGTTAATCGTTAAGGTGACATCACGCTGCAAGCCTCACTGGTTTTTATTCTCCTTGCCCTGGCCGCACTAATGTGGGGAATCCTACGATATAGAACGAAGGCCCGCCGTAATCGGCTTTTCCAGGAGCCCCTTTCGCCTGAGCACATTACAATTCTCGAAAACAATGTGCCGCTGTACACACGCCTTCCTGAAGAGTTACGTGAAACACTACAGGGTTGTATCAATTATTTTCTTGATGAAAAAGTCTTTGTTGGTTGTGAAGGCCTTGAAATCACCGACGAAACCCGGCTTGTCATAGCGGCTAACGCTTGCATGCTGCTGGTAAATAAGAGGGTGAAGTGCTTCCCTGGTTTTGAAACTATTCTGGTTTATCCAGACACCTATGTGGCGAGAAAAGTCAGCCATGACGGCCTGGTGGAAGCACATGGGGACAGCATTCGGGCCGGTGAGTCCTGGTATCGTGGGCCAATCGTATTGTCCTTAACCGATGTAGTGCGAGGTTCCAGTAACGAGCAGGATGGACATAATGTAGTTCTGCACGAGTTTGCCCATAAGCTAGATGAAGAAAACGGGGTTATGGATGGCTTGCCGGTTCTTCGGGAAAGTGCCCACTACAAAGAATGGGCAGAGGTGTTAACGCGGGAGTATGATGAATTTCTTGACCGTGTTGAACGGGGTAAGAATAAGGTCATTGATGAATATGGGGCTGTTTCCGCCACTGAGTTTTTCGCTGTTGCTACCGAATCCTTTTTTGAAAAATCAAAACAGATGAAGAAGAGACTACCCGAGCTTTATCAGCAGTTGCAGACATTCTATGACCTTGATCCGGCTCAGTGGTAAATACAGGAATAGAAAAGTGCTCCAAACGCATCTATGAACGGGCGTTTCATCAAGCCGCAGGGGGCTCACCGGGAATTTCTGGCTCTTTAGGTTCTCGGGGCGAACTCTGGACGTCACTCTTCCCTTCTTTATCATCTCGCCCAAAACTGCGCCGTAATTCGGCGAACTCCCTCAAACGTGCCTGGACCCTACCGCTTATGGTGTCGGGCGGATAATCGCCCTCGGCATCTGGCTCCCCCGCCGGTATGCCGGTAAGAACTTCGATGGCTTCGTCTGCATCTGATATCGGGTAAATAGAAAACTGCCCGGTTTCAATGGCTTCGAGTACATCGTGACGTAGCAGCAGGTTGGTGACGTTATTTTTAGGGATTAACACGCCCTGTTCCCCAGTAAGTCCGCGGGCTTTACAGATATCATAAAAACCTTCCACTTTTTCACTGACGCCACCAATGACCTGAACCTGCCCGAGCTGGTTGATAGAACCAGTAATAGCAAAGCTCTGTTTAATGGGTGCTTGCGCGAGGGAAGAGAGCAACACACACAGTTCGGCGGTTGAAGCGCTATCGCCATCGACACCGCCATAGCTTTGTTCGAAGGAAAGACTAGCCGTTAATGCCATGGGCTGTTTTTGACCATAACGCGCACCGAGGATACTCGACAGGGTAAACACGCCTTTGGTGTGGGTGGGGCCGCCCATGTCGGTTTCCCGCGCAATGTCGATCACCCGGCCATCGCCAAGGCGGGTGGTGGCGGTAATGCGCGAAGGCTGGCCGAAACTGAAGTTGCCCATCTGCAATACAGAGAGACCATTGATCTGCCCTATCACTTCGCCTTCGGTGGCGATCATGATCTGGTCTCGCAATATGCCTTCGTGTACCTGATCACGCACCCGATCAATACGCTCTATCTGGGTCTCAATGACTTTGCGCACGTCATCGGCGCTTACCACGTCTCGGCTTGCTTTCCCGGCCCAGTAGTCGGCTTCGGCGATCAGGTCGGCAATGCTGCGCATGTGAGTAGATAACTTTTCGGAATCGGCCGTCAGGCGCATACTTTGCTGCACAGTTGCGGCAACCGCCGAGCGATCGAAGGGTTTAAGCTTTTTCTGCTGCACAATAGTGGCAACCATGCGGGCATAGAGTTCGTCGTTTTCGGGGCTGCGATCGAGGCTGGCCTCAAAATCGGCGGGTACTTTAAACAGCTCGGCAAAATCCGGGTCATAGGCGTAGAGCATGTGGTAGAGCATACGATCGCCCAGCAGAACCACTTTAACGTCCAGGGGCATGGGCTCCGGCTCAAGCGACACGGTACTCACCATACTCAGGGTCTGCTCCAGAGATTCGAGCCGCAATTCCTTCTTATACAGTGCCTGCTTCAAAGCCTCCCAGGCAAAGGGCTGCATTAGTAGTTTTCTCGCCTCGAGTATTAAATAACCACCATTGGCGCGATGCAGGGCCCCGGGTTTGATCAAGGTAAAGTTAGTGAGCAATGCCCCCATAACCACCCGGTTTTCGATTCGACCAACGAGATTCGCATAACTGGGGTGTTCTTCGTAAACCACGGGCTTACCGCGGGATTCGCTATTGTCGAGAATTAAATTGACCTCATACCGAGCCAGCACGTTCTGCACCATGGCTTCGCGGGCCATAGCCATCTCGGGATTCGGTACTGGACGAAAATCAATGGCATTGGCGACAATATCCTTTTGCACATCGCTCAAATAATCGAGCATTGGCGGAAGGTCGGCATATTTTTTACTGAGACTTTCAATATAAAGCCCCACGGCTTCCATGGTGGTTTCGTGGTTAATTTTCAAAAACCGCTCGCGCGCCTCCTTACGCCACTCCGGCATTAAACGCTGGACAATATTACGCAAGTGCTCCTGCATGCTGCCTACGCTTTTTTCGATCTCCGTTTTTTTCTTTTTTGGTAATTTTTCAAATTTCTCTGGAGTGAGATCTTCACCGTCAACCACTGGAATAAACGAAAATTCTCCTTCGGCCTGAAAAACCTTGATGCTCTTTTCTTCGGAGGCCTCCTGCAACTCACGGAAGGCCTGGCTCTGCTTGCCCTGCAGATCCGTCTCGACCACCTGTACTCGCGCCTTGTATTCATCGCTATCAAAAGCCTGGGGAATGGCATGCTTTAAATCTTCGACCAGATGGTACATGTCGTCACGAAAAATCCGGCCTCGACCAGCGGGCAACTCGACTAATATCGGTTTTGAGTCATCCTGGAAATTATTGACATAACACCAGTCACTCGACACCGGGCCAGGCTCCGCAACCTTCCCCAAATACTGGTTAATGGCAGTAAATTTTCCCACTCCCGGAGGCCCAAGCACGAAGAGGTTATAGCCTTCGTTGTCCATATCAAGACCAAAACGAATGGCCTCCAAAGCACGATCCTGACCAATAATTTCGGTCAAGGCTGATAAATCATCAGTGGTTTTAAAGTTAAATTGCTCTGGCTTACAGCAATTGGGAAGCTCATCTGGCCGTAATGGCTCAACGCCAACAGATTGTTTTTTCATGACATTTAAACCCCTAAATACAACTCGTTAAACTATTATTTTTACCTGCAAACCTTAATGTGGGCTGACTTTAAAATACAGCTTTAAGGTACGATTTCAGGACCATACTTTACTACAGAGCTAAAAAATGGATCGCCAGAAACCACCTTTATCCAGGCTCTCTTTACAGCTGGCGTATTGGCGACTGTAT
>JAUUYV010000055.1 GCA_030590275.1 Porticoccaceae bacterium | reverse complement strand
GTCGGCCTTTTTTATTGTTCTGGATCAAGAGTAGGGGTGTTTGCGGGTTTATTTTGGGCCGCCTACTGGCAGAATGCCCTACCAGGACAGTTTAGATATTTAAATATTAGGAGAGTACCTTATGAAAGTTGGACAGCTTATGTTGTTTCAAAACCACCCTAACTTGCCCCAGTCTGATTACGATATGTATCAGAATGAGGTAGAAATAGCGTTGATGAGCGAGCCGCTGGGGCTGGATTCAGTATGGGCGGTTGAGCATCACTTTACCGATTACACCTTGAGTCCGGATATACCCCAGTTTCTGGCCTTCCTGGCGGGTCAAACTAAGCGAATTAATCTGGGTACGGCAGCAATCATCCTGCCCTGGCACAAGGATCCGATTCGTGTTGCCACCAGTATCGCGATGCTGGATAACCTGTCCAAAGGTCGAGTGCTCATGGGTTTGGGCCGAGGGCTTGCACAGATCGAATACGATGGCTTCGGTATTGATATGGCAGAGTCCCGAGACCGTATGAATGAGTCGGCAGCGATGATCATCGAAGCGCTGGACACCGGTTTTATGGAAGGTAAAGGCCCCTACTTTAAGCAGGAGCGTCGTGAGATTCGTCCACGCCCGTTTAAATCCTTTAAAGACCGCACATTAATTGTCTCGATGTCTCCGGACACTGCACCTCATGCAGCTAAACTGGGCGGTTCCATCATGACGTTTGCTATCGGGCCCTGGGAAACTCGGGCTAAGGAGATTGATGTCTGGCGCGCTCACTACGAAAGGGAGCAGGGCCAGCAGGCACCTCCTACCAGTGCTAACTTGTTCGTGATTTGCGACAAAGATGAGAAAAAAGCAGAGGACATGGCTTACAAATATATGTCGGATTACTGGCAGTCGGCGATGGCTCATTATGAAATGACAGGAGACCATTTCGCATCGAAAGGTGGCGGTGCTTACGATTTTTATCATGAATCGGCCAAGTATGCGCGTGAAGTTGGTGATGAAGCGATGGGCAAGGGATTTACGGATCTGCAGATCTGGGGCACGCCTGAACAGTGTCTGGAAAAAATCCAGGGCGTCCAGGATATTATTGGCGCAATGGACATTAACTGTTCGTTTAGTTTTGCCGGCATGCCCTATGAATATGCAAAAAGTAGCATGACCTTATTTGCCGAAGAGGTGGTGTCTGTGGTGCAGGGATGGGAGGCCCCGGATTATAAGGCGGCCTGAAACTAGCGATGGTTAAATAGATGAGGGCCATCTATTTAATGGTCAGGTTTTAATAGTCAGTTTAATAGCAAGCCAGGGCGGTGCTAAGGCATCGCCTTTTTTGTGGGCGGCGTTTATGTGTTTCCGGGATGTGTGTATCGGGAAATGGAGGTATCTTGCCAACATGCAGCCAGTTTACATATCAGACAATTGGTTATATGGTTTGCGGCCAAATAACAACAAGCATCACCCTCAATTTGTGGCGAGGGCGTGCGGCAGAGTAAAGGAGAAGAGAAAATGAAAGTTGGTTTGTCCTGTATCTTCCAGAATCCATGGAATAATTTGAACGATTTTGACGTCTATCAGCATGAAATTCGTATGGCCGAGCAAGCAGAGGGGCTGGGTTACGACTCAATCTGGGGGGTGGAGCACCATTTTACCGGTTACACCATGTGCCCGGATGTCATCCAATGGTTAACCTACGTAGCGGGTAAAACTGAAAAAGTGAGCCTGGGTAGCATGGCAGTTATTTTGCCCTGGCACGACCCGGTGCGAGTAGCCGAGGAGATCTCGATGCTCGATAACCTGTCAAACGGCAGGGTAATTATGGGTTTTGGTCGTGGCCTGGCGCGGGTGGAGTTTGATACTTTCGGCTTAAACCAGGGTGAAGCCAAAGAAACGTTTGCCGAATCCACAAAAATGATTTGCGAAGGCCTGGAACAGGGTTACTGCGAGTTGGACGGAGATTTGATTAAGCAGGTTAAAGCGCCGTTACGGCCGGCTCCGTTTAAGAGTTTTAAGGGACGCAGCTATGCCGCGTCGATGTCTCCCGATTCAATATTGATGATGGCTGAGCTCGGTCTGGGGCTTTTACTGGTGCCTCACAAACCCTGGGAAGAAGTGGCGGTAGACATTGAAAACTACCGACAGTTGTTTAACAAGGTTCACGAGGAGAACCCGCCTGCTCCTATCGCGGCTTGCTGGACTTATTGTCACGAGGACGCCGGTGCTGCTGAAGAAGCAGCGGGCAAATATATTACCGGTTACTGGCAGAGTGTTATCGACCACTATGAGATGGACAAGGATTACTTCAAAAACCGCAAGGGATATGAGTACTACGTGAATATGTCTGAAGTGATAAACGAGGCTGGGCGAGATGCCATTGCTGAAATGTTTATGGGTTTGCAGGTTTGGGGAACGCCAGATCAATGCTATGACAAAATCATCGATATCCACAATAAAATCGGTAACGGTGGGTTTAACGGGGTTTTTACCTATGCTGATATGCCTTTCGATGTGGCGGAAAAGAGTTTCAAGCTGTTTAGCAAAGAGGTGCTACCTAGATTGAAGGAGTTGCCGGCGGTGGAGACCATGAGTGACGTGGCTTAGGTAGCAGGTTCTTCAGGTAAGTCGAACGGCCCCGGTAAGGGGTCGTTTTTTTTATGTTCGCTGCTTACCCAACATGCAGAGGCTACAATGACCCTGATTAAATACATGTGGCACCAAAATTTTGTTTACAAAGCCTGGGGATACGGAGAGTGACTATGATAAAAATAAGTCGTTTAAAAGAAGTTGTCGTGGTAATGGCAGTAATGCTGATAGCCACTGGATCGGTGGCGGAATCCTGTCTACCCAGTCAATGGGGTGCTGCTGATGAAATTGGTTCCGCCAACCTGATTTCTGCAGACAGTGTACTGAAGGCCTCGAAACTAATAAAAAAGGGCGTCACTCGACATCTGGGCATAGTGATTGATAAAGACACACCTGCCTTTGGGCCGCGGAGTTTGAATCTGCAGATTATTCAACCGGGTCAGGAGTGGGGGCGAGAGGCCTTTACCAACGGTTTTAACTACAACGATGACGTATTCCAGGGCTGGTTTGGTATTGGCTCCCAGCTCGATGGACTCGGACACGTTGGTCAGCACGGAGTTTTTTACAATTGCAACGAGGGTAAAGACTTTGTCCAGACTACCGGTGTGACAAAAATGGGTATCGAGAAGGTCCCACCCATAGTAGCTCGCGGGGTGGTACTGGATATGGCGGGCCATTTTGGTGTTGATTATATGAAGGGTGGTCAATATTTTTCGGTGGAGGACGTCGAGGCGGTGTTAAAGAAACAGAAGCTCGTCATCGAGGAAGGTGACGTTGTGTTGTTCCACACTGGCTGGACAGAAAATATGATCACTAAAGACCCGAAAACATGGGGTAGTCAGGAACCGGGTATTTCTGAAGAAGTCGCGCAGTATCTGGCGGATAAAAATGTTGTTGCGGTGGGCGCAGATACCTGGGGTGTGGATGTGGTGCCACCGCAAAATAAGGGTAATCTATTTGCGGGTCATCTGATATTAATGCGCGAGCACGGTATTTATATCCTGGAAACCATGCAGACTGGCCCTCTGGTTCGAGATAAGGCTTTTGAATTCTTTTTTGTGCTTGGTCCTCACCGCATCCGCGGTACCGTACAGGCGATGATTGACCCCGTTGCCATATACTGAGATCGCTTTTGCCGAGAGATGGCTGTTTTAAGTGCAGACGTGCGTATTTAAGTGCTGCCGTGTCTGGAACTTTTTTACTATTTGATCACTTGTTAGAGAACAGGAGAGCTTGATGGATTCCTTGCGAGTTTGGGCCTGGGGATTTCTGTTTGTCTACGTGGGAGCCATGATTGGTTTCGGTTATCTGGGCATGCGGCACGTTAAAAATAGTGATGATTTCGCCACGGCTCGGGGCGGTTACGGACTTTGGTTTCTGGCCTTCGCGATGACGGCAACGACAGCTTCCGGTGCGACCTTCCTCGGTATCCCGGGTCTCGGTTATCGCTTTGGATTCCCGGCTCTGGGTTACGCATTGGTTTACCCTTTCGCGGTGTACCTGGGGGTCTGGTTGTGCTTTAAACAAGTGCAAAAAGCTGGGAATAGTTTCCATAATCGCTCTATCCCCGAGTTTATGGGTGATCGTTATCAGTCGGAAGTTCTACGTGTTCTGGTGGCTGTGTTCTCTATCGTTTTGTTGTTTTATCTGGCTGCTCAGCTACTCGCGGGTTTGGTGATGTTTGAACAAATGCTGGGCCTCGATGCGATTTCGGCTTTAGCGGTCACTACCGCGGTACTGTTGGTCTATGTGGTTTTGGGCGGTGCCCACGCGGACATCATTACCGATGGCGCGCAGGGCGCCATGATGCTGGGTCTAGCGTTGATGATTGTGGTGTTGTTTGTACTGGGTGTGGGCGTTGAAGGTGGTGGCGTATCTGGAGTGATGGCTCGCTTGTCGGAGCAGGATCCACAGTTGGTGCAGGCGCATTACGAAGGTTCGGCAATTTTCGATTCCTGGTGGGATTTTATTGCTATATTTCTAGCGCATTTATCGTTGGGAATGTTGCCTCATATTGGAAATAAAGTATGGGCTCTGAAGGAAGGCATTGGCCGCACCAAATTTCTCCTGGTATGTCTGGTAATGGGTCTTGTGCTTGCCTCTATGATATTTGGCGGTATTCTAGCTCGGGCGGTGCTGGGAGATGTTTTATTGTCTCAGCCGGGCGGAGCTAATCAGGCGATTCCCTCCCTGTTTATTGAACTGTTTCCGGTATGGCTGGCTGCTCTACTTGGCGTGGCTATTTTGTCAGCGATCATGTCCACTGCCGACGGTTTGGTGATTTCCACCTCGCAGGTATTTGCGAATGATATTTATCGTCGCACTCTGGCGAAGGTATTACATCCGGAGGCGAGCGAGGCGGAGATAGACCACAACGTGCTACGTATTAGCCGTTGGTCGATTATTTTTGTACTGCTTGGTGCTGCGGTATTAGCTTATTATTCCATTGGTCAAAACATAGCGCTCATGGTGTGGGTTGGCCTCGGTGGCATGATGGCTGCTTTGGCTGGGCCTATGATTTTGGGGGTTTTCTGGCGTGGCGTGACCAGGCAGGGAGCGATCTGGGGTTTTATTACCGGGGCCATCGCTTTTACTGTGCTGCGCAATGCCTGGTTACCTGCAGGCGTAGTAGATGGCAATTTAATTGAACAGGGATTTTTCTGGGTGGGGAGTCAGGCCAATAACCCTTTCGCCTGTACGACGGTTGGTGAAGCTTTATCGATATTAGTGACAGTAGTGGTATCGTTGGCGACTACCTCTTTACCTAAAGAGCATCTGGATATAGTGTTCGGTAGCGAATCCGCCTAAGATTAAACTCTCAATTAAATAGATAGACTCATTGTGTTAGTCATAAGAAATCACATTGCTATTCCGGATCAGGAGATAGATATCACCGCTATCCGCGCTCAGGGTGCGGGCGGTCAAAATGTGAATAAGGTATCGAGCGCGATACATTTACGCTTTGATATTAAGGCATCTTCGCTACCCACCGATTATAAAAACCGTCTTCTACGATTAAATGATAGTCGCATATCCAGCGATGGGATAATCGTTATCAAGGCCCAGAAATATCGTACGCAGGAAAAGAATCGGCAGGATAGCAGGGAGCGTTTGCGGGACCTGATTGCTGCAGCCACCGCGAAACAAAAATTCAGAGTGGCGACTAAACCTAGTAAAAATTCGAAGAAAAAGCGTATGGACCGTAAAACTAAGCATGGTAAGACTAAAGCGCTGCGTGGCCGTGTTACTTCCGAATAATTATTCGAGATGGAAGGCGAATAGTCGTGTCTGGATGCTACAACTATTGCACCTGCGGTGGGTGTTGCGATGGTTGAAACGGTAGTGTACGACGAACTGGGGCCGATTGGTCCGATTTCCCAGTCGAACCTGACTATGAAAAGATTAAAACAGGGCTGATGAAAACCCTTTACTGACGTTTCATGCTTCACTCAAAGTGTTTGGTAGCTGGATAAGCTGTGATAGAGATATCCTTTTTTACTACGGTACTGCTTACTATCACTGCTTTTGTTGCGGGGTTTATCTCTTCTATTGCCGGGGCAGGGGGCTTGATTACCTTGCCCGTTCTACTGTGGGCTGGTTTACCGCCACTTTCTGCTTTGGGTACCAATAAAGTACAAAGCGCGGTGGGAACCTTGGCTTCCACCCTAAATTTTTTGCGCAGTGGTCATTTGAAGCCTTCGGAAATGATCGCTGCCCTGTTGATGACTTTATTGGGTTCCGCCGCGGGTACGGTGTTAGTCCAGCAGGATAGCAACTAAGCGCTTGTTCGGCTTATACCGGTATTGCTTATCGCTATTGCCGTGTACTTTGTGTTTTCGCCTCGGGTAGGTGATACGGACTCCGATGCTGGCTTTGGTAGGGGCACTTTGGTTTCTCCGCAAATATTTACCTGGTTTGCCGCTCCTGTTATGGGTTTTTACGGCGGATTTTTTGGGCCAGGAACCGGTTCGATCCTGCCCTTTTTATTTGTTTATTTGTGTGGGTATAACTTGCGTAAGGCGACGGCTCATACCAAGGCTATGGTACTAACTATTAACGGCGTTTCTGCCTGTTTGTTTGCGTATAGTGGTAATGTCCTTTGGGGTTTGGCTTTAACGATGGCGCTAGCGCAGGTGGTGGGTGCCTATTTGGGTTCTAGTCTGGTGATTAGTCGAGGTGCAAGTATGGTGCAGCCGGTTATTGTGTTGGTTACCCTGGTGCTCTCGGTTAAATTGTTGCTATTTCCATGATAACTATGATGCTCACATTTGTGCTGACCTTTGTCGTTATTGTTGTCGCGATGTTGGTTTTTATCCGCATTGGGTCTCCGGTCTATAGGGTGGAAAGAGAGAATATAGCTGCTTTACTGGAGTTGGTCGTCGATGGACGGGCAACGGAACAGGATTGGGACGTGTTTATGGCAATACCGATCAGACACGACGATGAACTATTCCAGATTCAGAGACATTGTCACGAGATAGCAAAAGAACATTATTGCGGAGGCGTGCGATTGTTTTCTGATAAGGGGAGGCAGTTGTTTGCCGGTATTCTCTCTGAACTGCAAAAAACCAGGATAGATGAATAAGGAGAAAAGTATGGCGAATAATGTATCTGCGTCGGCGCGGTTTATTTTTTTAGCGGCTGCGTTTGTTGTTGTGGTAGCCGGAATGAGGGCGGCGGAATCTCTTCTGGTACCCTTTTTATTATCGGTCTTTATCGCACTAATCTGTTTACCTTTATTGACGTGGTTGAAGTCATTGCGGGTGCCTGGCGCCATGGCAATTCTATTAATTATCCTTGGTGTAGTTGGTGTTGGTGCCCTGGCTGGAGCCGTGGTCGGTAGTTCTATTCAGGACTTTCGCAGTGATCTGCCTACCTATCAGGCTCGTTTGGAGGAGATGAGTATTGGTTTGCAACAGTGGCTAGCCGGTCGTGGGGTGAAATATGATTTTGAACAGTGGCAACAGAGTGTGAACCCGGGTGTAGTGATGCAGTTCGCTGGCAATACCTTATCGTCGTTTGGTAATGTGATGACCAATGCCTTTATGATTTTGTTAACGGTTGTTTTTATTCTTGCTGAAGAAGTCGGTTTCACGCAAAAGCTTGCCAGGGCGAGACACACTTCTGAGGATTCCTTGAGCGCAATTCGGCGCTTTACCCAAAGTGTTAACAACTACCTGGGTATAAAAACCTTAACCAGTTTGCTGACTGGAAGCCTTGTGGTTTTGTGGCTCTGGATTCTCGGCGTTGACTATCCGGTTATGTGGGGAATGCTGGCATTTTTAATGAATTTCGTTCCGACAGTCGGTTCTATCCTGGCAGCGGTGCCAGTGGTGTTGTTGGCTCTGATTCAGCTTGGTCCTGTTTATGGTGCGTTGGTTACTGCGGGTTATCTGATGATAAACGTGGTAGTAGGGAATTTGCTGGAGCCGCGCTGGATGGGTAAAGGTCTGAATTTATCACCTCTTGTGGTATTTTTATCCTTAGTATTCTGGGGCTGGGTGTTGGGCCCGGTTGGCATGTTGTTATCGATTCCCTTGACCATTCTGGTAAAAATTGGTCTTGAAAATGATGAACAGACACAATGGATTGGCGTCATGTTAGGAGGTAGCGATGGCGCTACCGAGCTCGCGGCAACAGTTGCAGGCGAGCGAGGTGGTGATAGTGAAGATCAGGCTTAAAAGCATTTACAGGTAGAGACGCAGGGTGCAAATTTATTAACACGATAGAAATTCACCAGCAGCTACAGTTGCACACTGAATCGCTGGTTCCCGGTTGTCGTTTGAAAGTTACGACTCCAGCCCCTCCGGATAATATACGTTTGTTATTGGTTGATCCGGTCGG
>JAUUYV010000231.1 GCA_030590275.1 Porticoccaceae bacterium | reverse complement strand
GGTCTGAAGACAATACTATTACGCAACCAGGGCATACGTCTTTTTGACAAAACCATAACGCTTAAAAACGCCGTGATTAAGCGGGCAATGGGCATAAAATAAATAATTAAACCGATCCTGACATGCGTGGCTACGTTTACTGACAACTTGATCGCTCGCATAGACAAAAGCACACCAACGAACGATATCTCAAGACAAAAAAAGAGGCGGTACGCTAGTCCGAAACTCGGGGTTGCGTACCGCCTAAAAACCTGTCTATGTGCGACAGGAAGGTCCACGGCTGGTTAAGACAAGTTGGCCAAAAAAGGCCTGAATCTTTGTTAAGCGAAAACGCTAAACCATTTACAGAAACTCTGTCACTGGCAGGCATTGTAGGGCTGATGATCTCAAACCTGGTGTGACGAATTTCACATTTTTTCAGGGCTTTTAGCCAATAGAGAACGGCATTCGACAGAAGGCAAATTACCAGGGATAGAAGGTAATTATAAAACACAAAAAACTGAAAATTCAGTTCTGAGCTAAAGCGAAGGACTATAATTTAGCGAAAGAAATACCGTTTCTAAGTCTTATTTTTTCTATCACTTTCCATACAATTCCTGGACCTCTTATGGCCAGGATATTTTTACGGTTTCTGTTTGCTCAAGAGCAAGTCTTCGAATACAGCACGTAACGACAGGCCAACTCCGGTTCGGAACGAAGCAGAGCAGGACTTACGAGTTCTCAATAAAATAAATTTAAGGCCGTTATAGCCACGACTATAAAAAGCACCGTCATAAAGCCACCCGCCCGCACAAAGTCGTTCACACGATAACCACCGGGGGTCATGATGAGGGCATTTACCTGATGGGTAGGTAACACGAAACTATTGGATACACATACGGCAACGAGCAACGCAAACAATGCACCATCAAACCCCGCCCGTGTCGCAATTTCTACGGCGAGTGGTACCAGAATCACCGTAGCACCCACATTCGACATCACCAGGCTAAACACGGTCGCGAGAACTGCAATGGTAATCTGCATTAACAACAGTGAAGGCTCATCACCCAGGAGTTTTACGGTCTGGTCAGCCAACCAAGTTGCGGTACCTGTATGCTGCATGGCAGCGCCGAGGGGAATAAGGCTGGCGAGTAAAAATACTGTTTTCCAGCTCACGGCTCGATAGGCCTCTTCCATGGTGATAACACGACCCACCACCATTGCCAGAGCCCCGGCCATTAATACCAGTGAAAGCTTGAGGTCAGAAAAAATAACGAAGCCGATAGCCGTGCTAAAAATTAGCAGGGCCGTGGTCAGCTTTTCCGGACTTTGCTCCAGTTTCGGATAATCCTGGGTAATCACACCAAAATCGTTGCCGTCGTCTTCCAGGGTACTTAGGTCGTCCCAACAAATGTGGCAAAGAATCGTATCTCCTACCTGGAGCCTTACGTCGCGCAAATGATCCCGCAGCACCAGTGCTCCCCGATAAATAGCCAGGGGTGTTATCCCATAGGTTTTTCGAATCCGGATTTCGCGTATGGTCTTCCCAACCACTGCGCCTCCAGGCCGAACCACAACCTCGGCCACTCCCACTTTTTCAGAATCCAGTGCGTTTTGAAGCCGCTCGTCGAGCTCTTCAGAGACACCTTCCGTGGCAATGAATTTTGCCACGATCTGATCATCTCCTACCACGGCGAGGCGAGTGGCGGTGCGTAGAGAGATATCCCGATGGGGGGAGAAAGTTACTTCCTCAGCAATCAGTACGATAATATGAATACCGTGAATTTCCTCCACATCCCCAACACTAAGCTCACGCAAAGAACAATCTCTAGCCAACACCAACTGATGTACTTCGCCTTCCACACCATAAAGCGAGCGAAAGGCCTCCAAAGATCCCTGTGGTGCCTGGGGAGGCGCTCCAGCAGGTAACAACCATTTTCCCGCTACCACAAATAAGGTGACCCCCATAACTAACAGCGACAGCCCAATGGGCGTGACGCTAAACAGCCCGAAAGGCGCCGTACCTTCGGGCAGGAGATCATTTAGCAAGATCAAGGGACCGGAACCCACCATGGTCACGGTGCCACCGAGAATCGCAGCAAAGCCCATGGGCATCAGTAAGCGCGAAAAACTCACGCCGTTGGTACTGGCAACTCGGCTTACGATGGGTATAAAGATGGCCGCAGCACCAATGTTTTGCATAAAGCCAGAGACCGTACCCACCGCCGTCGAAATTAAGGCTAGAGCGCCTTTTTCGCCTCGACTGTGGCTAGCAATCCAACGAGCAATAGTATGCATTAAGCCGGTTTTATCGAGTGCATCACCAATAATGGTAATACCAATAATCGAAATGACCGCGTTGCTGGAAAAACCAGTGAACAGATCAGCGGGGTCTAGTAAATCAACAGCTGGCAACGAATTAATCAAGCCGAGAGCTATCAGTACGGCGAGCGCCGATACATCGACGGGAAACCATTCTTTAATAAACAGTGTTACGGCCGCGACCAACAGCCCGAGGATAATAATGATCTCCAACGTCATCTTATTCTCCAAAAGAATATATTAATATCTAAAACGAATATAGCAGATTACAACAAGCGATTCGACCCCCGGAATACAGCAGTTTAGAATGCATCGCTCCAAAACTAAACTTAAGTTGGTTCACCCTATGGGGCACCGTACCCCGCTGTATCCAAACCACGTCAGTTCCGGTGCAAAGCTCGTAGACTTTGCAGGCTGGGATATGCCCCTGCATTACGGCTCCCAGATACAAGAGCATCAGTATGTGCGTCAACACGTGGGCATGTTCGATGTTAGCCACATGACGGTGATCGATGTCTCTGGTGAGGATGCCAATGCCTTTTTACGCTACTTATTAGCCAACGATGTCGCCAGGCTAGGCCAGCCCGGAGGCGCGCTGTATAGCCTTATGCTTAACCACGATGGCGGCGTAGTAGACGATTTAATCGTCTACTATCTAGAAGCCAACTCCTACCGTTTAGTGGTCAATAGCGCCACCCGAGAAAAAGACCTGGCCTGGATACAGACCGAAGCCAGCACCTTTGAAGTCGCCATCACTGAACGTAACGACCTGGCCATCATTGCGCTTCAGGGTCCCGACACTATGGCGACATTAACCGAGGCCATTGTACAATCGACCGAGAGATCAAAAGCGAGCTCAGCGCAAACAGCAAACAGCAAGCATCAGGCAGAAACACTGGAAACACTGAACAAGCTAGCTCCATTTCAAGGTATGTTCATTGAGCTCGTTAGCGAAATTGAATTTAAGGACTCATGCTTTATCGCTCGTACTGGATACACAGGCGAGGATGGCGTGGAAATTATTTTACCGGACAGGGCGGCAGAGCAGGTCTGGGCGGGCCTGGAACATATCGGCGTTAAGCCGATAGGTTTGGGAGCACGTGATACGCTTAGACTTGAGGCAGGACTAAATCTGTACGGCCACGAAATGGATGACGAGACTTCTCCACTAGAGGCCAACCTGGGGTGGACCATAGCCTGGCAACCAGAGGATCGAAATTTTATCGGCCGTAAGGCCATCAGCGAACAACGGGAAAATGGTGTAGCGTCTAAACTGGTAGGATTAGTAATGACCGACAAGGGCGTGCTACGCGCAGGACAAACCCTCACCGCCGAAGGCATCGAACAACGCGGCGTGATCACCAGCGGAACGTACTCACCGACACTCCGTTGCGGGGTTGCACTAGCTCGCGTTCCACGCGCTGTTAAAGAACAGGTAACGGTGGAGATCCGAGGTAAGCTAATAACGCTACAAGTGGTCAAGCCGCCGTTTGTCCGCCATGGCAAAAAAGTTTACAGCCAATACAGTGATAAAGCATAGACCGCTAAAATCAGCAATGAGAGGAAAAACTCAGCATGGTAGAAACACCAAACGAACTTGGATATCTGGATACCCACGAATGGGCTCGAAAAGAGGATGATGGAACAGTTAGTGTCGGTATCACCGACCACGCCCAGGACAGTCTCGGCGACGTCGTATATGTAGAGCTACCGGAGGTAGGTACCAGCTTAAATGCCGGTGACGAAGCTGGAGTGGTAGAGTCGGTAAAAGCCGCCTCCGATATTTTCGCTCCGATATCAGGTGAAGTCATTGCCATTAATGAGGCACTAGAAGACGAACCAGAAATCAT
>JAUUYV010000056.1 GCA_030590275.1 Porticoccaceae bacterium | reverse complement strand
TGGTTTTCTGGTGATTCCCGCAGGGATGATGGTGATCGGCAAGGGAGTAAATAGTGCCAAAGCGAATCATTCTACGCAGTTGCCTGCACACTTTTCCAATTTTACCGAGCGCCATGGCAATCTGGTACTTGTCCTGTCTCTGGCGGTGGCAATTGTTTCGGTCTTTGGTATTAGTAAGCTGGAAGTTGATAATCGCTTTATCGATTATTTTAAAAGTCATACCGAAATTTATCAGGGTTTATCGGTTATCGATCAGAATCTCGGTGGTACAACACCCCTGGATATTATCATCCAGGCGCCAGCAAGCGCGAAAATTCCGCTAACGCTTAATGTGCCGGAAAGTAGCGAAGAAGATCCTTTTAGCGACGATCCTTTTGATGATGACGTCTTTGATGAAGAAGACCCCAACGAGCAAAAAACTAGTTACTGGTTTAGTCGCGCCGGGCTGCTAGAGCTGGAAAAGGTCTACGCCTATCTGGAGGATACCCCAGAAATTGGTCGAATTGATTCCCTGGTAACTGGCTTCCACGTCGCCAATGATCTCACCGGCCATCGGATGAATGATTTTGAACTGGCAGTAATGCGAAAAAGCCTGTCGCCGGAGATGAGTGATTTTTTGATGGCGCCCTACCTTAACGAGGAGAAGGACGAGACCCGCTTAACGATGCGTACGGTCGAAGGTGGCAGTTTGCTGAATCGCCAGGAGCTACTTGACGAGATCAGTATGTTTTTGATCGACGAGATGGGTATGGAGCCAGATCAGTATCGTTTGTCGGGTTTGATGGTGCTCTACAACAATATGTTACAAAGCTTGTTTCATTCCCAGATTGTTACGCTAGCCGCTGTGTTTTTTGGGATTATGCTGATGTTTCTGGTGTTATTCCGCTCCGTGGTTATCGCCTTTATTGCGATACTCCCTAATATTCTGGCGGCTTGTGTGGTGCTGGGAGCGATGGGCCTGGCGGGTATTCCGCTGGATATGATGACCATTACCATAGCGTCAATTACGGTAGGTATTGGCGTGGATGACACACTGCATTACATTTATCGGTTTCGGGAAGAGTTTCCGAAAGATCGAAACTATATCGCCACCATGCACCGCAGTCACGAATCCATTGGCATTGCGATGTACTACACCTCGATCGTGATTATTGTTGGTTTTTCGATACTGGCATTGTCTAACTTTATGCCCTCGGTCTACTTTGGTTTGCTGACCGGCTTGGCGATGCTGTCGGCTTTGTTGGCATCGCAGACACTATTACCGAAATTAATTCTATTGACCAAACCGCTTGGCCCGAGTATGGACTAAGATCCGATGGGGTGAGGATTAAGAGTCCTGGGGAACGGTAATTGATAGTCTCCGTTGCCCTAATTATACGGGGATGTTATTCCGACCGAAGCGCATCCACCGGGTTGAGTTTGGCTGCGTTGCGCGCTGGTGCAAGGCCAGCTATAAGACCAATCAGCGCCGAAACTGCGAGTGCTGAAATCATCACCAGGGGATTGAGTGTAACGGGAAGTGCCGGTAGCGCCAGTGTTAAGCCCACTAATGTTAACGCTACCAGGGCCAGGCCCATGGCACCGCCTAGTATTGACACCGCGATTGCTTCACCCAAAAAAAGAGTGAGTATGGTGCGTTGGCTGGAGCCGATGGCTCGTAGCAGACCAATTTCGGCAGTCCGTTCTTTAACCACGGTGGTCATAATGGTGGTGATGCCGACGGCCCCGACAAACAATGAGATAGACCCCAATGCAGCCACACCGAGTGTCAGTGCCCACATGACATTGCCCATGGTATCGAGCATTTCGTCCTGGGACGTGAGGGTAAAATCCTCTTTGCCGTGGCGGTCGATCAGACGCTCTTTTATGTGTTTCTCAATCTGCGCGGGGTTTGCGGTTTCGGAAAAGGTCACGTCGATTTCCATTAATCCTTCCCGATTAAATAATTGCAGCGCTTTATCCACTGGTACGTAGACAATATCGTCCATGTCGAAACCGAGCATCTGGCCCTTTTCTTCAATAACACCAAGTACTCGAAAGCGCATGCTGCCGATCCGGATATTTTGGCCAAGGGGATTGTTGTTGCCAAACAACTCTCGTTTCATGGTATGGCCGAGTACCGCATAATTACGGCTATGGCCGCTTTCGTCGGTAGGCAGAAAATTGCCCATTGCGACTCGGAACTGCCAGGCTTTAGGCATGTCAGCATTGACCCCAAGTATGTCGCTGGATCGTTTGCGGTTACCATATTCGATCTCGCCAACGCCCTGTACTACGGCAACCACTTGCTCGACACCGGGGATAGTTCGCAGTGCCTCGGAGTCCTCTATGGTTAACAGGCGCACCGAAGATAAGAGTCCGCCAATGCCGTGGGTGACGTCCTTACCCGGTGTTACCGCCACAATGCGAGTGCCAAACTGGGAGAACTGGTTGAGCACATAGCCTCGTATGCCTTCGCCGAGTGCGGTAAGTAAGGTGACGGCCGCGATCCCAATTGCGACACCTGAAGCGGTAAGCAGACTTTTTGTCATATTACCCAGCAGAGATCGCACTACCATGTTCAGGCCATCGCGAAATTTCATTGTTTTTTATTTAACCTTTGTTTTGCAAGGCGTCTACTGGCGCCATGAGTGCTGCTTTTCGGGCTGGTGTTAATGCAAATAGCGCCGTTGTGACGAGGGCGACAACGATCGACCCGGCCTGAACCCATAGTGGTGTCGCAAAAGGCACAGTCGGTAGCGCTCTTGTTGCCAGATGAAGGGTGATGTTACTTGCCACGATACCAATGACCGCGCCAATAGTGGCGAGCAACAGGGCTTCAGAGAGAAAGATGATTTGCACCGATTTCGACGAGGCGCCGAGCGCTTTTAATAATCCAATCTCCCGGGTACGCTGACTGACAGAGATAAGTGTCACGTTCATAATTAAAATACCCGCGACGACCATGCTGATTGCGGCAATCCCCGCGACGGTAAAGGTCATCGTGTTGAGGATGCCCTCAAACGCGGAGAGCATAGAGTCCTGAGTAATTAGCGTGATGTCTTCTTCACCTTCGTGGCGGGATGTCATCAGGGCAATAATTTTGTTCCGATCCTGTTCTAGTCTGTTCAGGGTTTTAAGTTCAATAAATAGTCGAAACAAGCCGCTTTGGTTAAACAAAGTCTGGGCACTGGCGACCGGTATGATCATTAGTTCGTTCATATCGAGGCCGAGGCCCTGACCTTCATTCCTGAGCACTCCTATGACTCGGAAACGGCGATTACCGGCGCGCACCCATTCGCCCAGCGCTCGGCTGCTACCAAATAATTCGCGACGTAACTCGCTACCCAGCACACAAACCGCTTCGCTGCGATCAAGCGGTATCGACGGTAGGGCTTTGCCTTGAGCGACCTGGATTTTTCTCACCGAAAAAAAAGAAATGCTAGTGCCAAGTACGATGGATTCGCGGCCCCGACTGCCGTGGGTGATTTCGATATTTCCCGCAATTAATGGCGCAACATCGTTGACGAAGGGCAGGCGCTTGATCGCTTCGCCATCTCGTAAGGTTAGTTCTCTGGGTGCCTCGCCTGTGAGTGGAGGAATACCGCCGGTAGTTTCTTTTTTGCCTGGAACCATGATCAGTACATCTCGACCCAGAAACTGAAATTCCCCCAGCACGTATTGTTTTCCACCCTCGCCGATTCCAGTTAATACGTTGATGGAAAACACACTAATGGTGATGGCTATAAGTAGCATGGTGGTACGAAAGCGCTGGCGTTGAACTACCCTCCAGTTGAATTGAATGAGATCGGAAAGTCTCATGTCAGTGTGCCTCCGATTCCCTTTTTTCGGCGTGTGGGGAGAGTGTGTCTCCGGCAATGCGACCGTCGATCATGGTGATGCGCCTCGTGGCTCTGCTACCAATGGCCTCGTCGTGAGTGACTACGAGCAGGGTGATGCCATCGTGATTGAGTTCCTCCAGGAGGTCTGCGACTTCTCGACCGGATTGGGAGTCGAGGTTACCCGTAGGTTCGTCGGCAAGTAGTAATTGGGGTTTCATCACGATGGCTCGACCAATCGCCACCCGCTGACGTTGGCCTCCGGAGAGTTGGTTAGGTAAATGAACAGCGCGTTCCGTTAAACCCAGGCGCTCTACAATTTCGTCCACTATCGGCCGTCGTTCTTTGGCGGCAACGCCGCTTAGGACTAGAGGTAATTCAATATTTTCCCAGGCAGTTAAACGGGGGATTAAATGGTAGCTTTGAAACACGAAACCGATATGAGCTGCTCTCAAGGCCGCGCGGCGCTCTTCTTTGAGCTTAGAGGTGGGTTCCTGGTTAAACAAATATTCACCGGCATTGGGTGTGTCGAGGAGGCCAAGGATGTTAAGTAAGGTGGATTTGCCTGAGCCGGAGGGCCCCATTACCGATAAGTATTCTCCCTTGTCGATGCATAGATCGACCCGGTCCAGTGCCCGCACCGTCTGATCCCCTACTAAAAAAGTGCGGCATAGCTGCTGTAGTTCGATCATTTTTTTATTCCGGTAGAGGGCTAACGCTCGCACCCGCTATTGCACCTTCGGTGTCCAGAGAAATCAGAATCTGGTCGTCCTTTTCGAGACCTTCTAGTACTTCCGTGTGAATCCAGTTGCCGAGCCCGGTACGGATAGTTCTTTGTTTCAGGGTATTGTCGGTGCTTCGGAAAAGTAGCACCTGGTCGTCATCGAATAGCGACTCGGTAGGGATGCGTAGCGTATTTTTGTGTTGTTTGATAATGACTTCGATATCTGCGCTGTAACCCACTAGCAGATGGATATCCTCCGGGATTTGGTCAAAGCTCACATCAACATCCACCGTGCGCGCCTGCTTTTCAAACTCTTTCACGTAGGGGGCGATGCGAGTTACATGGCCGCTGAAGGCCTGACCGCGAAAGGCATCCAGGGTAATTCGGGCAGGCATATCGATAGCTATTCGACTCGCGTCCACTTCGTCGATGGGAGCCGCGACATACAGGCAATCGTCGGCGATTAGATCCACCGCCGGAGGGGTCGCCACACCCGGTGGCGAAGGCGTCAGGTACTCGCCGATTTCGCCGTTAATTTCTGCCACGACACCAGCGAAGGGAGCCACTAGTTGGGTTTTGTCATAAAGTGCAGTTTGTAGTTCGAGGAAGGCTTCTGCGACCTTAATACTGGCCCGTGCTTTTTTACAGCTTGTCGCGGATATCATGGCGCGGGTAGAAGCGGAGTCTAATTGTTCTTCGGACACTAGTTTTTTCGCCGCCATTCCCTGAATCCGTTTTAACTCACGTTTGTCCAGTGCAGCGGTATGACAGGTTTCCTTCAGAGCTGCCTGGCTCACGGTGATGCGGGCTTCCGCATCTTTTACTCTGGCCAGCTGATCTGCGTTCCAGAGTCGTAATAGCAACTGGCCCTGCTTTACGCGGTCGCCTTCGTCTACCAGTAGTTCGTCCACCTGGCCGCCTATCGGCAGCGACAGCCGAGAGCGATTGCAGGCTTTAATGGTTCCCGCCCGGGTATTGGCAACCGTGGATTCCACCAGGCCGGTGTCGGCAGTGGTAAGGCGCACCGCGATTATTTCGGGGCGGGAAAGCATCCAGTAACTTACTGCAAATGCGGCAATTATTCCCAGGGAGACAAAGGTTTTTTTGACCATCTCGGCAAAGCTTATTGTAATTGTTGGAGCATGATTTTCAGTTCATCGATAAAGGGAAGCGGGGCATCGAGAAATAAATGGTGGGCAGCACCAGGGATTGCCGCAAAGGGTGAGCCCGGTGGGGCGACGTATTGCAGGTATTCAATGATTTCCGGTGTGATTAGGGCACTCATAGTGCCGTAAATCATGCCAAAGCCGGTTTTTAGATTAAGCAAAGCATCGGTCTGGTCTTCAAAGCGGAAGACATCGAGTAAACGGGGATCTGCTTTGAGTGTCCAGCCCTCGCTGGTCTCCTCAACAGAATGTCGGGCGATGTGATCGATAATGTACTGGTTTGGACAGCGCTGAGGGGGGATGACTCGAAAATCCTCTATCGCCGAGGCTTCGTCCGGATACAGCGTATGGGGTAAAAACCCCGATGTGCTTCGTGCTCGTGCATCGTCCGGCATGGGCACGATTTTGGCGTCGATAGAAATCATCGCTTTGATGTTAGCCTCGAAGCGGGAGGCGGCTTTTAAGGCAATTCCACCGCCAAAGCTGTGGCCCACGACGATTAAGTTATTTCCGTTACCTGCATCTTCGGCAACGGCCATTACCTCCTCGGAGAAAGTATCAAGATCGTAGTTGTCTCGGTGCCCGCTATCTCCCGACCCCGAGCAATCGATGGCCATTACATGAAACTGATCACATAGGGCCGGTGCTATGAAATCCCACCAGTGACTGTGTGCGTTGAAACCGTGAATCAGTAACAGGCCAGGCTTGTCGGCCTCACCCCAGGTTCGGTAGTTGATGGGGCAATCTTTGACTGTTACCTGGTGAACATTTGCCGTTTGAGCGATAGCGGCTGTAAACCACCCTGGTTGATTTCCATCCATTGCCTGTTCCCTCCCAGGAGTTTCCGGAGCTTGTTTTTGAATGATCATGACTTG
The DNA here is from genome assembly GCA_030590275.1 of Porticoccaceae bacterium. The sequence goes on along the minus strand of JAUUYV010000056.1, from coordinate 1,684 downwards.
CGAGGTGTTTTGTTGCAAGTAGCAGTGTGTGGTGTTCATGCTCTAAAAGCCCAAACCAGGCCTTATCAGATGTCGGGGGTTCGACACCGGTATCGAGAACTAGTTAACGCAGTGGTTGTCTTCAGTAAAATATCTCGCCTGTATCGGTTTAAACTAGGTGGTCCATTAGTTAAATTTTTAGTGATTGGCGAAAGAGAACGCGATGATGAACGTAGTCCACCACTATATATCTTTAGTGATTTTTACCGCAGCATTTATTGCGGGTGTGCAGATACCCAGTTTTATGGATCAGTACACCAAGCGCGTTGATGCCCATTTGATTGAAGTAGAAGATCATCTGAGTGGGTATCAAAACACGGCTGACATATATCATGGTGGAGATATAGAAGTGCTAATTCAAAAGCATAGCAATAGTAGTGATCCGAGTTTCCGCTCAGAAACAGTTGTCATCGAAGGCCTGGTATCCAATCATCGTCGGTATATAGCTGAACAAAAAGCCATGGAAGGGGGGCTGTTGGCCGCCTCTTTTCACGTGATGTTTTTTGGTGACCGGCAAATTAAAGAGGAAGTATTGAATAGCTATACCGCCACCATGCCTCTTACCACCAATGCGATTTCTGCTGGATTGATCCTGGCGCTATTAGTTAGCATGGTGCTTGAACTTCTTTGGGTGACCCTCAGGATTCCCGGGAAAAGAATGTCTGCGATAAAAGCGCATGGTTAGGGTTATAGCGAGGCTTAAAAGATTAGGCCTTATACCTAAGTTCCAGGCTGAGGTTGTGGCAAGACTAAGGTAAAGAAATAGTTGCCGTGGTACGTGCTCTGTACGCTCTATGGTATAGAATCAGCTCCATGCCCTCCTGTATTCCGATTGAGTGTCCCCGGATTAAGTTCCGAACCGTAGCTTTAACGCGCGATTGTATTAACGGTGCACTCAGACACCATCGTTCCGTAAGTTAGCATCTAGCGCTGTCCTTGAAAAATGACATCATAAAAATCACAATGGACGAGCAGCAACTTAAACGAAATTTGGTCGTATTGAAGGGTGGCTTGATAGTAAATCAGCTGCAGAAGCCCTTCCCTGCAATGGCCATGGGGTAAAAATTTCGGGACATAGCCAATTAATTAATTCTATTTCGGCATCATCGAATAAAGGTGGGTTTTGGTGCCACGTTTAGAGCTATGAAGTTATCGCTGAATAAAAAACGCATCAAATTATTTATTGAAAGAAGGAATGGTGCTGCTTTCTGTTGCCGAGGCGGCAGAAAGCAGGCGTAGGCCTTACTTATACTAGCTAATAAGGATTCGAATGAACTATCGAGCTGAAATTGATGGTTTGAGAACGATCGCCGTAATTCCAGTCATACTCTTTCATGCAGGGTTTCCCATCTTCAGTGGTGGGTTTGTGGGTGTTGATGTTTTTTTTTGTAATCAGTGGATACCTGATTACAACGATTATTCTTTCTGAAATGGAGCAAGGTTCGTTTTCCCTGGTCAATTTTTACGAAAGACGTGCCAGGCGAATTCTGCCCGCGGTCTCTATTTTTTACTCCAATATTGTTTTTTCTAATCAAACCGAGTACTGGGATGCCGCTAGTGAGCTGAAGCCTCTATTGCATACATGGAGTCTGGCCGTTGAAGAACAATACTATGTTCTTTTTCCACTCTTTCTGATGATGATGTG
>JAUUYV010000290.1 GCA_030590275.1 Porticoccaceae bacterium | reverse complement strand
CGCGCTAAAAGCAAAGGCGAAGAAGCCCTTGCCCTGCTTTACGCTCGTTACACAAAAGCACTCACGACTTACAACGCGGTCGATTTTGACGATCTGATTTTTTTGCCTATCCAGGTTTTTCACCAGCACCCGGAGCGCCTCGACAAATGGCGGCAGCGCATCCGCTATCTGTTGGTGGACGAATACCAGGACACCAATCTCGCACAATACGAGCTGGTCAAGCTACTGGCCGGTGAACGCCAAAAACTCACTGTGGTGGGTGATGACGATCAATCCATCTACGCCTGGCGCGGGGCCAACCCGGAAAACCTGAACCAGCTACAGGAAGACTTTCCCGACCTGGAAGTCATTAAGCTGGAACAAAATTACCGTTCCACGGCACGCATATTAAAAGCCGCAAATACTTTAATCGCTAATAACACCCACGTCTTTGATAAAACTCTGTGGAGCGATCTGGGCTTTGGTGAAGCCATCCGCGTGATTCGCTGTCCCAACGAAGAAGCCGAGGCCGAACAGGTGGTGAATGAAATCCTCTATCAGAGAATGCGCAGGGGCTGCCAGTTTCGCGACTTTGCGGTGCTCTACCGGGGCAACTATCAGGCTAAATTGCTCGAGCTTAAACTTCAGGCTCAAACCGTGCCCTATCAATTGAGCGGTGGCACCTCGTTTTACGCGCGCACCGAGATCAAAGATATTCTCGCCTACCTCAGGCTGCTGGTGAACCCGGATGACGACAATGCCTTTCTGCGAATCATCAATACACCGCGTCGCCAGATTGGTCATAGCACCCTGGAAAAACTCAGCATCTATGCCGGTGAGCGAGAAATAGGTCTTTATACCGCCTGCGGTGAACTGGGCCTGAGCCAACACCTTGGCGATGCTGCGCTGGATCGACTACGGCGCTTTCGCCACTGGTTTGATGGCATCGTTCGGCACTGCCATAGTCCAGAGAAAAATAAAACACCGATGGCCGCCATCAGGGAAATGATCGAGGACATCGGTTACCAGGACTGGTTGCTACAAAACGCCAGTAGTACTGCGGTTGCCGAGGGGCGCATGAAGAATGTTCACCTCCTAATCAATCAACTGGAGAAAAGCCTGAACAAATTCGAGGACGACAACGAGCCCAACACCATCGAAGCGGCCATTGCCCGCCTGGTGTTAATGGACTTGTTAGACCGCCAGGCTGAAGAATCCGCCGACGACCGGGTACAACTGATGACCCTGCACGCCGCCAAGGGTCTGGAATTCCCCCATGTGTTTTTAATCGGCATGGAAGAAGACTTACTGCCCCACCGCAACAGCATTGAAAGCGGTGATATTGAAGAAGAACGTCGCCTCGCCTATGTGGGCATCACCCGCGCCCGCCAAACGTTGACCTTTACCCTAACGGCTAAACGCAAACAGTTTGGCGAAACCACCAACACTACGCCAAGCCGTTTTCTGGATGAACTCCCAGCGGACGACCTGGAGAGAGAAGGCTTTGGCGACCCCATATCCGCAGAGATAAAAAAAGAAAAAGGCCGAGAGAGCCTGGCGGCACTTAAAGAGTTGCTTGGCTAGAAAACCCTTTTAACGCTCTACCAGCAAGACTAATCCGTGCTACAAATAATGCTATCCCAGAAAATTATTTTAGATTTTTATGGCCGCCGCCAAAAAGTTACGATTCGTTCTCCCGCCCTTTTGTAAATTGCTCCATAAGCTCCATAGGCAGGGGAAAAACAATGGTGTTGGTCCTTTCCCCGGCAATATCCGTTAAGGTCTGTAAATAACGCAACTGCAGAGACTGGGAGTTTTTAGACAGCACGGTCGCCGCCTGCAATAGTTTTTCTGAGGCCTGTAATTCACCTTCCGCGTGAATCACCTTGGCCCTCCGGGTACGTTCTTCCTCCGCCTGACGAGCAATAGCGCGAACCATATTTTCATTCAGATCGACATGCTTGATTTCCACATTGCTGACCTTAATGCCCCAGGCATCGGTTTGGGCATCGAGCACCGCCTGAATATCGGTATTTAAGCGGTCCCGCTCCGCCAGCATTTCATCCAGTTCGTGCTGGCCCAGCACCGAACGCAAGGTGGTCTGAGCAAGCTGACTGGTCGCCTCGTAAAAATCCTCCACCTGAATAATCGCTTTCTCTGGATCGACAACACGAAAGTAAACCACCGCATTGACTTCGACGGAAACGTTATCGCGGGAAATCACATCCTGGCTGGGTACGTCCATCACCACGGTGCGCAAATCAACCCGCACCATTTGCTGAATACCGGGAACAAGAATGATAAAACCGGGGCCTTTCACCTTCCAGAAACGGCCCAGGGTAAATATTACCCCCCGTTCGTATTCCCGAAGGATACGGATGGCACTGGCTAAAAACAAAACCAGAAATAAAAGTAAGGTATAGAATGCATATTGGCTCATCGTGGCTACTCCTGTGTTTACTTGTCTTCGGCTAAATTATTAACGTCCTCGAGATATCTATTCTCTCGGACTTATTGTTTTTTTATGGCCATTACTCATCAGTGTCATTACTGGCCGTTTGCTTCTGCTTCATCGCTCGACTCTACGTCCAATATCAGGCCATCGATCCCACTGGCTTTAACCCATTGATTTTTTAACATTGGCATAGTACTTCGAGCGTGCCAAGTTTCACCATGGAGAAACACCCAGCCATCGTATTCACCCTCACCCACTTTAGAAAAATCATTTAGCACCCGGGCCATCTTGCCGACCAGACCCTCAACGCCGGATACCACCGGGCGGGCACGCGCTTTTAAGGCCATACCCACCATAGCAATAAACACCAGGGCACTGATCACCGCAAAGGTCGCAATCACCGAGAGATAAATGCGGAAGCCTGGAACATCGACATCCAGTAATATAATCGACCCCAACACAAAAGCCACCATGCCACCCAAACCCAATATGCCAAAACTAGGCTCAAAAGCTTCTGCCGTCATCAGGGCAACACCAAGCAGAATCAACGCTAGTCCAGCATAGTTGATCGGCAAAAT